>JBHIEQ010000110.1:0-8467 GCA_046760725.1 Gemmatimonadales bacterium | reverse complement strand
ATGATGGCGCTGTTCATGGCCAACGCCGGGGGAGCCTGGGACAACGCCAAGAAGGTCATCGAGAGCGGCGCGCACGGTGGCAAGGGCTCGGACCCGCACAAGGCAGCCGTCGTGGGGGACACGGTGGGCGATCCCTTCAAGGACACAAGCGGACCCAGCCTCAACATCCTAATAAAGCTGATGTCGGTGGTGAGCCTGGTGTTGGCTCCTTGGTTCGTGGGGTAGTTGCCGGCCCGCGCGCGGAGACCCCCGCGGGTTGGGCTGAGCCCCGCCGCGCCTAGCGCATCATGCTTCGCCTCGGCATCATCGGCCTCCCGAACGTCGGCAAATCGACTCTGTTCAACGCGCTCACGAACGCACACGCGCCGGCAGAGAACTACCCGTTTTGTACGGTCGAGCCCAACGTCGGCGTGGTCGAGCTGCCCGAGCCGAGGCTCCTGAAACTCGTCGAGCTCGCGCCCCGACCCAAGGTGGTGCCGGCTCAGGTCGAGTTCTTCGACATCGCCGGCCTGGTAGAGGGAGCCAGCAGAGGAGAGGGACTTGGCAACCAATTCCTGGCCCACATCCGCGAGGTCGATGCCATAGTCCACGTCGTGCGCTGCTTCGACGACCCGGATGTGGCGCACGTAACCGGGGACGTCGATCCCGCCCGCGACCACGACATCGTGACGCTGGAGCTGGCGCTGGCGGACCTGGCCGTGGTGGATCGCCGTCTGGAAAAACTGAAGAAGGGAGGAAAACCGGTACGTGAGGAGGACCGTGCACGCGCCGAACTCCTCAGCCGAGCACGAGACGTGCTGAACGAGGGCCGCGGCGCGCGCGATGCCGCCCAAAGCGGCGACGATCTCAAGTATCTGAGCGGGATAGGCGTGCTCACGGCCAAGCCGGTCCTCTACGCGGCCAACGTCGTCGAGTCCGACCTCGCTTCTCAGGGGGGCGAGCGCGTCGCGATTCTGCGGAGAGCCGTCCAGCGGCACCACGAGAATGCCGAGATCGTGGTGTTCTCCGCCCAGTTCGAAGCCGAGCTCATTGACCTCCCGGAAGAGGAGAGGGCGGACTTCCTATCGTCGGTGGGCATGCGCGAGAGTGGCCTCGAGCGGCTGATCCGCTCATGCCGCGGGCTGCTCGGCCTCGAGACATTCTTCACGATCGGGGACGAAGAGATCCGCGCGTGGATCGTCCCCAAGGGAACCACGGCCTATGAGGCCGCGGGCAGGATTCACACGGATTTCCAAAAGGGATTCATTAGGGCGGAAACCGTTCACTACGACCACTTCGTCCGTGCGGGCTCTCACAAGGGGGCGAGAGAACAGGGTATGGTGCGAAGCGAAGGGCGGGAATACCTGGTGCAGGACGGAGACGTGCTACTCTTCAGGTTCCACGTCTAGCAGCCCCGGCCCGGAGGATCTCGGCATCCGGCCTAGCATGCGGCACCGCTCTGCCTTATCATGCGTCGTTTACATTGCCCTACTCCGGAAGCACCGTCCGGGGTCAACCTGTCCAAAGGTGGGTGCATGACACGTCCCTACGAAGTGGTGTACATCTTCGACAGCGCGCTCGAGGAGCCCGAAATCAACGAACGCCTCGAGCGCTTCCACGTACTCCTCAAAACACCCGAAGTCCCAGAGCCGGTGACGGCCGTTAGCCACTGGGGAAGACGATCCCTGGCCTATCCCATAGCGGGCAGAGACGTAGGCTACTACGTCGTCACCCAGTTCGAGACCACACCCGAGGCGTTGCCCGAATTCGAGCGGTTGATAAAGCTCGACGAGCAGGTCCTGCGACATCTGCTGGTCGTAAACGAGGGACTGGCTACGGCGCCCGCGGGTCCGCTGGCTGAGGAGGGTCCCGAAGAGGAGATCCCGGGCGAGGACGTCGAAGCGACTGAAGGAGCGGACGAATGAGGCGCCGCCGCAAGGTTTGCCCCGTCTGCGAGGCGGGTCTTCGGGTGTTGGACTACAAGGACGAGCGCACCCTCGGCCGTTTCATCACCGAACGCGGCAAGATCATCCCCAGGCGACTGTCCGGAATGTGCGCGCGGCACCAGCGCCAGCTGGCAACGGCCATCAAGCGAGCTCGCTACCTCGCTCTGCTGCCCTACGTGCGGGGAGTCGCTCGCTAGATGACGGACACGTCCGAGCGGTCGCCGAGAGGCGGGCTCGGGCGGCTCCTCGTCGCCGCGGTAGCGTTCGTCCTGTTCGCGCCTGCGGGCCTCGTGGCACTCCCGCTCGCCGCGCTATTGCTGGTCTCGGGGCCGCGAACCAACCGGGAGCTCGTGGCGAGCGGCGCCGCGGTCGGGTACGCGCTGTTCTGGCTGCTTTCGCCCGGAGAGCTCCCGGATCAAATGGTCCGCGCCGCCGCCCTGATCGCGACCGTAGTATTCACCGTCGCCGCCCTGCACCGTCGAGCACCCTTCATCCACCACGCCATGCTGGCGTCGGTCGCGGCGGCCTTGAGCGTGTACCTGCTCGCCCTCGTGCTCGGCGTGTCTTGGGACCAGAGCCGGTGGTGGGTTGAGCACCGTATGGGGATGGTGGCTCGGGGCGCGATCGCGCTCTCCGCCCTCGCGACCGAATCAGGTGTCTTGGGGCTGGGACCGGGAGCCGGGGAGGTCGAGATCTGGCTCAATCGGGTGGTGGCGTTCATGGCCCGCTTCCACCCTGGCGTAGCCGCTCTCCAGCTGATCGCCGGTCTCGCACTGGCCAGCGCACTCACGCGCCGCCTTGCGGTGAGCCCCCGAGGTCCCGCGCTCGGTAGGCTACGGGAGTTCCGTTTCACAGAGCACTTGGGGTGGGCAGCGGTGATTCCGCTCATCGTGGTCCTGTTGCCAAAACTGGCAGCGGCGAAGGCGGCGGCATCGAATCTGCTCCTCGTGGCCGGAACCTTGTACGCGGTGAGGGGGCTCGCGGTCACGGCGTTCGGACTTCAGTTGATTGGTGCAGGCGGGGTGGCGACTTGGCTCGTGGGAACGATTATTGCGTTTTTCCTCTTGCCTGTGGCGATCGCCGGGATGATTCTGCTGGGAGTACTCGACGCCGGACTCGATCTGAGACGGCGCCTCAGACCACGGAGCAACGACTGACTTATGGAAGTGATTCTGCGACAGTCCATCGACAAGCTGGGCCGTGCCGGAGACATCGTGAAAGTCAGGGACGGCTACGCCCGCAACTACCTTCTACCCAAGGGCCTGGCCTACCCGGCCACGGAGAGCCACAAGCGGAAGGTTCAGGAAGAAAGCAAGCGCAGGGCGCACCAGCTGGCGGTGCGGAAGGACGATGCGGAGGCACAGGCGGCAGCCCTAGAGAAAGTGGAACTCCACTTCACGGCCAAGTCCGGGGAGGGAGACAAGCTATTCGGCTCGATCACGTCGGGAGACATCGCTCACAAGCTCATCGAGGAGGGATTCGAAGTCGATAAGCGTGCGATCGAGTTGGAGGAGCCCATCAAGATGATCGGCGTGTACAAGGTTCCGATCCGGCTGCATACCGACGTCCGCGCCGAAGTGAGAGTCTGGGTGGTGAAGGAGTAAGTAACACATGTCACCCACTGCCATAGGCATCAGCTACATCGATGGTCCCCGACTGAGGCGTTCGCTATTGGCCGCGGCGGACTGGGTCGATGCCGGCAGGGACGAGCTCAATCGCATAAACGTCTTCCCGGTCCCCGACGGAGATACCGGCACCAACTTCGCCATGACGCTCAGAGCGGCGGCGGAGGCCGTCCGCGGGCTCCGCGACCCGGGGCTAGCGGAGGTTACTCGAGCGATGGCCGAGGCGTGCGTCTTCGGAGCGCGCGGCAACTCCGGCATACTGTTGTCCCAGTTTCTGCTCGGGTTCCGCAAAGCGCTTAGGGGGAGAAACCTGGCGCGATCGGGTGAGATAGCCACCGCACTCCGCCTGGGGTCGGAGCACATCGAGCAGTCGCTCGACGAGCCGGTGGAGGGTACGATCCTGACCGTGAGCCGCGACGTAGCGGAGGCCGCCGAACGCGCGGCATACGAGACGGCCAACTTGTCGGACATGATGCGTCACGTGGTGGAGCGGGCACGCGAGTCGCTCAATCGCACGCCGGAGCTCCTGAGTGTCTTGCGGGACAACGGTGTCGTGGACGCGGGAGCAAAGGCGTTCGTTCGACTCCTGGAGGGGGTCGTACGGCTCATCGAAGGTGAGCCCATTAGCGAGGCAGCCGAACCCGTCGCATTCGACCTGCCGAGCGCCGCGGCCATGGCGGAGGTGGAGAGCGAGCGGGATTACCGCTTTTGCACGGAGGTCCTGGTGCGCGGGAAGGACTTTCCCGCCGGCACCGCAATCCGATCCCAGCTCAGGGAGCTCGGCGGCTCGATCGTGGTCCTCGTCGCCGATGACCTTCTGAAGGTCCATGTGCACACCGACACACCGGAAGACGTGTTCCGGCTGGCCGAGGGATGGGGAGCGGTCGAAACGACCAAGACGGACGACATGCGCGCCCAGCACAGGGCCCTGCACGAGACGGCACGTCAGATCGCCGTGGTCGTGGACTCATCATGTGATCTACCCGACGAAGAAATCGACCGTCACGGGATAGTGGTGGTTCCGTTGCAGGTGATCACAGAGGACCTAACCTACCTCGACCGCGTCGAGATCCGGGGCGCGGAGCTCTACGGGCGGATGCGCGCTGGCGACGTCTTCACTACGTCGCAGCCCACACCCGCGTCCCTGGCCCGAGCGTTCGAGGATGCACGATCCCAGGCAGCCGAGGCCCTGGGGCTCTTCATATCCGGGGCGCTGTCGGGCACGCTAGCATCGGCGCGTGCCGCCGCTCGCGCCTCCGGGCTCGAGGGACTCACGGTATTCGACTCCCGTACCGCGTCGTTCGGACTGGGGTTGCTCGCGCTCAGGGCGGCGGAGCTGGCCGAGCAGGGACTGCCGGTGGGCTCCATCATTCAGGAGCTGGACCGTGTTCGTGACCAGTCCGGGGGCCTGTTCACGGTGGACACGTTCGAGAACCTGCTGAGATCCGGGCGCGTGAGCCGTGGGCGGGCGTGGCTCGGTACGCTTTTGGACGTCAAGCCCATTCTCGAGGTCGGCCGCGAAGGTCGCATTGTGCCGTTGGACAAGGTGCGGGGCCGGGACGCTTTGATGGAGAGAGTGCTGAATCTCCTGGAAGAACGGCTTCATCCCAAGCCGCGCTCGCTGAGGATCGGAATCGTGCACGCGGGGCGGGCGGAAGTAGCCGAGGAACTCCAAACCGAGGTCGTCAGCCGGTTCGCCCCTCGCCAGTGTTTCCTGAACGAGGTCACGGCGGCCCTCGGGGTACACGCTGGGCCGGGGGCTTGGGGTATATTCTATCAAGTGGAAGACTGATCGGCTCCGAAACCAGGCCCTGACGATTCATCGACCTCGACAGCGCTCGAGCCGCACAGCGGCGGAGACCCTGCAAGATCTCCAGGTGGCCGTGAACAGCCTAGATCAACACAAGGCGATAGACGTGGTGATCCTCGATCTTCGCGCGCTCAGCGACGCGACTGACTACTTCATAGTGGCATCGGGATCGTCGGACACTCACGTTCGGGCTCTCGCGGAACACGTCACCGAAGCGCTGCGGCTCGCAGGGCAACGCCCGCACCACGTGGAGGGAGTGGCCGCGGGCCGCTGGGCTCTACTCGACTTCGTGGACTTCGTGGTACACGTATTTCACCCTACGCTCCGGGAGTACTACCAACTCGAACGGCTCTGGGCGGACGCGCCGCTCGTTTCGGCGGGATCGCCATGAAGCCTGCAAGCTCCCTCGTGGCGGCGCTCACTACGGCGAGCTGCGTCCTCGCGGCCAAGCCCGCCGCCGCCCAGTACTTCGGGCAGAACAAGGTCCAGTACAAGCACCTGGAGTTCTCCGTCATCCAGACGGAACACTTCGACGTCTACTATTACCAGGAAGAGCGAGCGGCTGCGATCGACGGTGCCCGCATGGCCGAGCGCGCCTACGCGCGGCTCGCGCGCGTGCTGAATCACCGCTACCGCGAACGGCAGCCGATCATCCTGTTCGCCTCGCACAGCGAGTTCCAGCAGAACAACGTCACCACAATCGGGGAGGGGACGGGAGGCGTGACGGAGCCCTTCCGCCACCGCATACTGCTTCCGTTCACGGGGAGCTACGCCGATTTCGAGCACGTCCTCCAGCACGAGATCGTCCATCAGTTCCAATTCGACATCTTCGCCCGCGGCAGGGTCGGCGCTGGCATACAGCGCCTTGTCTCGGTCAATCCGCCACTGTGGTTCATGGAAGGAATGGCGGAGTACCTCTCCCTGGGACCGATCAACGCCCAGACGGCGATGTGGCTGCGCGATGCGGCGCTCGAGGGCGGCCTGCCGGATCTGGATGAGCTGACCTGGGATCCCCGGTTCAACCCTTACCGGTTCGGACACGCTCTATGGTCGTACGTCGGCGAGAGATGGGGCGACGAGACCGTGGGCGAGATCCTGCACGCGGCCTCCGTCTCCGGGGTCGAGACGGCGTTTCGGCGCACGCTTGGCCTCACACCGGAGGAACTGATCGACGAGTGGCACGACGCCGTGCAGCGAACGTATCTGCCGCAGATCGCCGAGCTTCAGAAGGCGCGGCACATCGCGCGCCCGCTCCTGACGCGTCGCCGCTCTCGGGGCACGCTGCACATCTCCCCGGCCATCTCGCCGGACGGGCGTTACATAGCGTACCTGTCGGAAGAGAACTCGTTCTTCATCGACCTCTACCTCGCGGACGCGGAGACCGGACGCGTCAAGCGCCGCTTGATCAAGAGCGCGTTCAGTAGCGACTTCGAGAGCCTGCGGTTCCTGAACTCGTCCGGCGCCTGGTCCCCCGACGGCAAACTCTTCGCCATCGCCGTCAAACACGGCGGAACGGACGACCTGGTGATCTTCGACGTGGATCGGGGGCGCGTGGAACGGCGCATCGAGGTCCCGCTGGCCGGCCTCACCACCCCGTCGTGGTCGCCCGACGGCCAACAGCTGGTGTTCACCGGTTATCAGGGCGGGTACTCCGACCTGTTCCTGGTCAATGCAGACGGGACGGACCTTCGCCGACTGACCAACGATAAATATGCGGACCTCCATCCAGTGTGGTCGCCAACCGGCGACGTGATCGCGTTCGCCACCGACCGCGGACCCGCCGCAAACCTGGACCGCCTGCGCATGGCCCCGCTCAGCATCGCGCTGTTCCGGCTGAGCGACCAGCGGATCGGGGTGCTGCCGGGAATGGGGGGCAACAACATCAACCCGCAATGGTCGCCCGACGGTCGCGCCCTCGCGTTCGTCTCCGATCGCACCGGAATCCCGAACGTCTTCCTGCACGAGCTGGAGGAGGCCGCCACGTACCAGCTGACAGACGTCTTCACGGGCACGTCCGGCATCACGCCCCTGTCGCCGACCATCTCTTGGGCCCAACTCGCCGATAGACTGGTGTTCACTTACTACGAGCAAGGTCAGTTCAACATCTACGCAGTGGACCACCCGCGAGGCCTCAAAGGCCGGCCGTTCGATCAGACGGCCCCGGTCCCTGTTGTGGCATCGCTCACCGAGGCCCAACCTCCCCTGAGGTCCGACACCGGCCTGGGGACGCGAGAAGCGGAAGGGCGCGAGGGAACACCCTCCGAACCGGCCGTGTCCTTTTCTTACTACCGGTCCCCGACGGGGTTCCGGCGCTCGGCGAGCGCGCCGGTCCGACAGGACACCACACCGCGAGTGCAAACCGTGAGGGCGCTGCTCGACAGCGCCATGGCGAGCCTGCCCGATTCGTCGGAGTTCACCCATCGCAACTATAGCGGCACATTGTCACCCGACTACATCGTCCAGCCGTCCGTGGGATACGTGCGAGACAACTTCGGGAGTGGGATATTCGGCGGGAGCGCAATCTCCCTGTCAGACATGCTGGGGAACAAGCGGCTCTTCCTTGCAGGCCAGATCAACGGGCGAGTTGACGAATCTCAGGTCCTGGGCGTGTTCGCGGACCTGAGCCGCCGCATCAACTGGGCCGCGGGGTTTTCACAAGATCCGGTGTTCTTCTTCTCGGGAAGTGAACTGCGCGCCGACTCGATGGGCAATCCCGAGCTGCGCACACGCCTCGAACGCTTCGTAATCCGACGGGTGTTCGTAGAGACGTTTCGCCCGTTCGACCGGTTCCGTCGCGTGGAGCTGTCGATGCGAGTGGCGAACGTCACCCGGGCCGCACTCGACTTCGTCCAGTTCTACGATCCCGCGGCACAGGCCTACTTCCTCGACAGACGCGTGCAGGAGCTGGACGCGGCAAACTACCTTCAACCTTCCCTGGCGTTTGTGTTCGACAACTCCGTTCCGCTCTGGGTCGGGCCCTTCGTCGGCAGACGCAGCCGCTTCGAGTATGCCCCCGCGCTCGGCGACTGGCGCTTCCACCAGGTGCTGGGCGACTACCGGCGCTACGACCGTCTCGGCGGCCCCTTCACAATAGCGACGCGCCTGCT
>JBHIEQ010000109.1:0-8560 GCA_046760725.1 Gemmatimonadales bacterium | reverse complement strand
ACAAAAACTCCGGAGGTGGGACTCGAACCCACGACCCGCCGGTTAACAGCCGGCTGCTCTGCCACTGAGCTACTCCGGAATTGGGGCAGGCGGAATCGCCGCGGAGTTCCAGCGAGTAAGCTCGCTGCTCGGCCCTCTCCCGCTGAAGCGGGCACAGCGCCTCGCCCGTTTACGGGCAAATTTGCCGAGCAGCGGCTTCAGCCGCTGAAATCGATCGAGCGGCGGCTCAAGTCGCCGAGATCGTCGAAACCACAAGCGCCCGCCGCTGTCAGTCTAACGGTTCTGCGTTGCCGCGACAAGCGAGCCCGAGGCCCGTGAGTCTCTCACTTCAGAGTATTAACGAATATCGCGATCGAGAGGCCGATCTGGAGGAGCTGAGCCAGAATGGTGAGGTCCTGCCGCGTGAGAAATCTGCGCGGCACCACCACCTCGTCGCCTGACCGTATGCCGATCTCCTGAAGCGAGCGGCCCCTCAGGCTCTCCTCCTCGAAGCTCACCCGCGTCTCTCCGCCACCACGGAACACCTTGATCTTGCCGAGATCACCGACCGGGTTCGCACCACCCGCCAGAGCCACGACGTCGAGCACGCTCAAGGTCGGATCCACCACGTAGAGACCCGGAGAGCGAACCTCACCCAGCACGGCTATGCGGAACCGGGGAGTGATCGTGACGAACGGCTCGGCGAACAGCAATCTGAGTCCGGTTCGCAGCGTGTCCCTGAGCTGCGCGATGTTGAGATCTTCCGTATCGATCTCGCCCAGCATCGGATACGCCAGGATGCCGTTCTCGTCGATCTGGAACTGGCCCGAGTAGTCCTCTTGGCCCCAGACCGTTATCTCGATTATGTCGCCCGGTCGCAGCCGGTAGGCGGCCCCACCCACAGATGCTTCCTGCGTGGAACCGGGGCCCGCCCCCAGCGCCAGTGCGGCGAGCACTCCTAACACACCAACGGGCCGCATCATGGGCGGAAAGATTGCAGGCGCCATCAACGGGGTCAACTCGGCTCCGATCCCGACGCACTCAACGAGTTGTGCTTCTCGGGCTTCTCGAGCACCTGCGAGAGATACCGAGCCGTATGCGAGCCCGAGCGCGCTACCTCTTCCGGCTCTCCCGCCGCCACCACGCGGCCCCCGGCGTTGCCTCCCTCGGGCCCCAGGTCGATCACCCAGTCGGCGCGCTTGATGATGTCCAGGTGGTGCTCGATCACGACCACCGTATGACCGGCATCGACCAAACGATCGAGCACCTTGATAAGCACCCTCACATCGTCCAGGTGGAGCCCGGTGGTCGGCTCGTCCAGAATGTAGAGCCGGGCACCCTTCTTCCGGCCCACGGTCGCGAGCTGTCGCGCGATCTTGAGTCGCTGCGCCTCGCCGCCCGAGAGTGTAGTGGCAGGCTGGCCCAGCCGGAGATAGCCGAGCCCCACCTGCTGGAGGTGCCATAAGGACTTGCCGAGTCGCTCTTGGTGCCTGAAACGCGCGATCGCCTGGTCCACCGTGAGATTGAGGACATCATCGATCGAGAGTCCCCTGATGCTCACGTCGAGCACTTCGGGCTCGTATCTCGTGCCGCCGCAAGCCTCACAAGGCAGGAACACGTCAGCCAGAAACACCATCTCCACCCGTACGTAACCTGCCCCCTCGCACTGGCGGCAGCGCCCCCCATGCGGGGCGTTGAAGCTGAACGTCGTGGGCGTGTAACCACGCGCACGCGCGAGTGGTTGGGTCGCGAAGAGGGCGCGGATCTCGTCGAACGCGCGCACGTACGTGATCGGGTTCGACCGGGGTGTGCGTCCGATGGGCGACTGATCAATGAGCACCGTGTCGTCGATCCCCTCCCAGCCGGTGAGGTCGGCCACCTCCCCAACTCTCTCGCCAAGATGTTCCTTCGCCCCATGAGCCCCCCTTATGCGTTGCGCCAGCTGGCGGAACAGAACGTCGTGCACCAGGGTGGACTTGCCCGAGCCCGACACACCCGTCACGGCCGTGAGGGTTCTGAGTGGAATGGCGACGTCGATACCGCGGAGATTGTGCAGCCGCGCTCCCTTCACGGTGAGCCAGCGCGGGCCGGCGTGCCGCCGCGAGCTGGGAACCGGGATCGACTCCGCCCCGCTCAGGTACCGCCCGGTGAGCGTCGCGCCGAGTGCCCCGTCGACCGATCCCGCATAGACCAGCTCCCCGCCGTGCTCTCCGCTGCCGGGCCCCAGCTCGATCATGTGGTCCGCGGCGCGTATGGTGGCGGGGTCGTGCTCCACGATGACCACTGTGTTGCCGCTGCTCCGCAGCACCCGAAGCAGGTTCACCAGGCGGTGAATGTCCCTGGGATGCAAACCGATGGACGGCTCGTCGAGCACGTACAAGGTGTCAACGAGCCTCGAACCCAAGGCGTTTGCGAGCGCGATCCGCTGGGCCTCGCCCCCCGAAAGGGTGCGCGTCTGCCGGTCGAGCGTCAGGTATCCGAGTCCCACGTCGCACAGGAAACCCACTCGCTCGGTCAGCTCGCGCAACACGGTTTCCGCCACGCCCCGCTCGAACTGGGTGAGCTCCAGGGACTCGAGCCAGGCCCTCAGGGCCTCCGCCGGGAGTCGCGTGACGTCGGCGAGCGGCGTGCCGGCCACCTGTACGGCGAGCGCCTCGGGGCGGAGACGCGCACCGTGGCACGCGGGGCAGGGATGCGCCTTCTGATACTGCCGCAGAAACACTCTGATGTACTGCTTGTACCGCTTGCGCTCGAGGCGCTTTAGAAACGGGATCATTCCCTGGAACCGGCCCACCTTGCCGTACATCAGGAACCGGCGGTCGGTCTTCTTGAGCCTTCTCCAGGGACGATCGAACGGAATCCCACGATCCCGCGCCACCTCGCGCAGCATGCGGCGCCGCCGCGTATAACGCGGCTTGGTCCAGGGATCGAGCGCTCCTGCGGCGAGCGAGAGGTCGGGGTCAGGCACGATGAGCGACTCGTCGTACTCAAGCACCGCTCCGAAACCGTTGCAGCCGGGACAGGCGCCTCGAGGGCTGTTGAACGAGAAGAGCGTGGGGCTGAGCGGAAGAGACGGCGTCTCGCAGGCTACGCACCTGGGATGCTGGGAGAACTGTACCGTGCCGCCTCCATCGATGATGACATCGGCACGTCCCTCTCCCTCGGCGAACGCGGTCGCGAGAGAATCCGCCAGGCGAGTTCGACTCTTGGGCTCCAGCCTCACGCGATCCACCGCCACCGACACTTCGCGGTGGTCCAGCTCGAAGTCGGGGGTCACCTCGTCCAGCCTGAAGATCTCGCTGTCCAGCGCTATGCGCACGAATCCCATCGCGCGCAGGTTCTCGAGTATCAGCTCGTGCGTCGAGTGCGCGGACTTGGGCAGCGGAAAACAGATCAGGGCGGCCCGCCCTTCGAATTCGTTGAGCAGCTTGTCGGCGGCGCTGGTTGGTGAATCGACTTCGACCGGTTTGCCACACAGGTGGCAGAGCGGCTTGCCGATGCGAGACCACAAGAGCCTCAGGTAATCGTAGATCTCGGTCGCCGTACCGACCGTGGAGCGGCTGGACGTGGTGGGGTTCTTCTGTTCGATCGCGACCGCCGGCGCCAGGCCGTCCAGGCTGTCCGCGGCGGGCTTGGGCATACGCTCGAGGAATTGCTTGGCGTAGGTCGAGAGCGACTCGATGTAGCGCCGCTGCCCCTCCGCGTACAGCGTATCGAACGCCAGCGAGCTCTTACCGGACCCCGACGGACCCGTGATCACGGTGAGCGCCCGGTGAGGGATCTCGACTGTGATGCCCTTGAGGTTGTGCTGCCTGGCACCGCGGACGATGATCGAGTCGCCGGCCATGGCAGAAGCTTAGCATGGCCAGGCGCTCTTGTCGCGGCTCTCCCTGGGGCGTAGCCTTCCGTGGCCCACATGACCTCCGCCCTAGCTCCCCGACTGCTGCGCCGCGGATTGGAGATATTCGCAGGTATCTCGCTCGTCGTGTTCGGCGGCATCCTCCTCTACGGCAACAACCTGGAGCTGTTTCTTCGAGCGATGGTCACTCTCAAATGGGGGTGGCTGGCCGTGGGACTCGCGCTCGCCTCGATGGACTGGGTGGGCGGAGGTTTGAGGCTGTGGGTTCTACTACTGCACCTTCATCCCCGCACCAAACTCAGGCATTGTGTCCTGGCCGCGGGGCTCAACAACTGGGCGACGCTGCTCACGCCGTCCCAGGCGGGCGGGGCGCCGGTCGGGATCTACACCCTGAAGCGTTTCGGCACGCCCATCCCCGAGGCCATGATCGCGACGTTCATGAGCTTCGTCGCCACGGTCTTGTTCTTCGCCGTCGCCGGACCCACGGCCGTGGCCCTGGGCGCGGGCCGGTCGCTGGAGGAGCACGGTGTGCTGGGCGAGGCCGTCAATCTGAACGACCTCTTCCGGCTGAGTCTCGGCGGATTCATCGCGATCGGGCTGATCATGTTGGCGCTCATTCTCTTTCCCGGCGCGGCGGGGCGGGGGGCCAAGGGTGTCGTGGGATGGCTGGAGCGCAGGGAAAGCGAGAGGCTGGTGAGGCGGGTCAACGCCCTGCGGGAGGGGATCGACCGGTCGCACGAGTCGCTGGTGGCGTTCTTTCACGGGCGCGGGTGGCTGTCGCTGGTGGGGGCGATATTCTTCACGGCGGTCGCCTACGCCAACAAGCTCGTGGCCGGGTACGTCGTGCTGCGGGCGCTGAATATTCCCGCGCCCTTCGTGGACGTTCTGCTGCTTCAAACCTTGATCGTGTTCCTGCTGTATTTCGCGCCTACTCCGGGCAGCTCGGGTCTCGCGGAGGTGCTCTCCGCTGCCGTGATGTCGATCTACGTCCCGCGCGAGCTCACGCCGTCATACGTCCTGCTGTGGCGAATACTCGTCGGGTATCTCACGGTGGGGGGAGGGTCGTTCGTGTTTTGGCGCTGGCTGAAGGTCGAGGAGGAACGGATAGGGGAGGGAGAGGCGGAGGTTGCGGCTACGTGAATGCCGGTCGAGTTGCAAGCCCCCCAGACGGGGACTACCTTTTCAAACTGAGCCTCTGTTAGCGGTGGGAGTAAGAGGACCAGCCCGATGTCCTATCTCGATATTGGCGGCCAGCGCCATGCGATTCCCCCGGGAGAGATCGTCGTCGGAAGCGATAGCTCCGCGGCGATCGTGCTGAGCGGTGAGGGCGTCGCGCCGCGACATCTGGTCGTTCAGGGTCTGCCAGATGGGCAGGTGGTTATTCGCCTCGTGGAGGAAGGGCTGGCCGTCCGGGTGAACGGCGTGGCGCTGGGACCGCAGCCTACGCCGCTGTTGCACGGCGACAAGGTGGAGCTCGGCCCTCACGCGCTGATGTTCGTGGACGAGCGCAAGAGCGGCAGCACGCAGTATGTCCAGGCGGTCGATCCGGCTCTCCTTTCCGCCGCGGCCAAGCCCTCCGCCAAGCGAGGGCCCACGGGTACGACGGGCGGACGCCTCGTGTCGCTCACGGACGGACGGGAGTACGCCGTCGCAGGGGCGTCGCTCGTGATCGGACGCGACGCGGGCTGCGACGTCGTTCTCACCAGTAAGAATGTGTCGCGGCGACACGCGGAGATCATGGTCACCCCCAAGGGCTACGTGATCGTGGACAGCAGCACCAACGGCACGATCGTGAACGGAGAGAGAGTGGCGGGGCAGCAGCTCCTCGCACGGGGTGACGTGATCCAGTGCGGCGAGTACGAGTTCCGCTTCTACGCCGATCGGGCCCCGGAGCCGATTGCGAGCCCCGAGCCGCCCGCTCCTGCCCAGCCAGTAGCTCCCCCTGTGGCGGAGGAGCTGGCAGGGCCGCCCGCGCCGCCCGCGCCGCCCGCCTCCCCCGTTCCCACCGCCGCTGAGCCACCGTCGCCCGCCGCCGCGCCTACCGAGCCCGCAGCCGCGCCGCCCGAACCCGCTGCGGCGCCCGGTGCGGAGCACCGGCTGAGCGATACGCTACACGGCGTTCCCGGCGTCGAGCGGCCCGAGATGCCTCGCATGCCGCGCACGCCGCCCGCGGCGCCCAAGAGGCCGCCGGCACCGCCTGTGTCGCCGCGCACCGGAGAGGATTTGGCGATCGAGGCTGAGGTGCCGCAGCCGCCCAAGCCCCCTCCGGCTGCCCGGGAGGCGAAGGGGCCGCCCGTGCTGGCCAATCTGGTAGTGCGCAGCGGAGGGCTCAGGGGTCAGAAGTTCCCCATCAGGGTGCCCGTGGTGAACGTGGGGCGCGCGGACTACAACGACATCGTGTTGCCGGACGACAGCGTGTCCACCCAGCACGCGAAGCTTCAGCGCCGCGAGGGGATCTGGGTGCTGGTGGACCTCGAGTCCACGAACGGGACCATGGTGGACGGCGAGGTGGTAAGCGGGGAGGTGCCCCTCGCGCCGGGCGCCTACATCCGGTTCGGGGAGGTCCAGACGATCTTCGAGCCGACCGACGATACGATCGACGCGAAGAAGGGCAGCTCCACCAGGGTGCTTGGTGCCATCCAGCTGCCGCAGCAGGAGCTGAAAGACAAGCCGAGCTGATCGCCACGTGTCGCATTCGGTCAAGTTCACGTGTGCCGGTCGCACTGACGTCGGTGTGGTTCGGTCCGGCAACGAAGACGCCTATCTGCTGGCCCCTGAGAGCGGCGTCTTCGTGGTTGCAGACGGCATGGGAGGGCACGCGGCGGGAGAGGTAGCGAGCTCGATGGCCGTGCAGATCATCGGGCGCACGCTCCAGGACGTTGCGGGTCAGGCGGACCAGGAGGTCGCAAACCTGATCCGCGAGGCCGTCCGCGACGCCAACGGCCAGATCTTCCAGCGCACCATCAGCGAGTCCGACAAGCGCGGCATGGGAACGACCGCCACCGCGCTGGTCCTCAACGGTGCGCGGTACCTTATCGGCCAGGTGGGCGACAGCCGGGCCTACGTGTTGCGTGACGGACATCTGTCGCAGATCACCAAGGACCACTCCTACGTTCAGGAGCAGGTCGATGCCGGCTACCTGACCCCGGAGCAGGCCAGGACGCATCCGTACAGCAACGTGATCACGCGCTGCGTCGGAGCGAACAGCGACGTTGTGCCGGACATCTACGTCGGGGCGCTGAGAACCGGGGACACGTTCCTGCTCGCGTCCGACGGTCTGACGGGCATGCTGGAGGATCCCGACCTGCTGCACATCCTCCGGACGGGTCGCTCGCCCGCGGAGCTGGTGGATCTCCTGATAGCCGATGCCAACCGCCGCGGTGGGCTCGACAACATCACGGTCATCCTGGTGCGCATAGACAGCGTGAGCGCTGAGAGCGACGGACGACACACCGCGGCCGTCGCGCAGGCGTGACGGAAGGCCCCGACGCGCAAGCAGTAGGTCAGATAGCGGCCGAGCATCTGGGCCCCTTACTGTATGCGCTGGAAGTTTGCGCACTCCAGATGGAGCAGGCGGGGCGGACGGAGGAGGCGGCTTACTACAGAGAGCTGGCGCGGCTCTTGGCCGATGCGGGGGGCAAAGGCAGCTGATCGCAGACTAACGTCGCAGATTAGCGATTACAGATTTTCGAGGCGAGAACCACCCGTCTGCAATCTCCGATCTGCGATCACCAACCTGCGATCTCACAGCAGCGCCTCCTCCCTCGCCAGCGCCCTCACCATCTCTTCCTCGCTCCGTTCGACCAGCGCGAGAACGGCTGCTTCGTTCAGGTGCATGTGCTGTGCGCCGAAGACCCTCAGGCGGCGGGCGCTCGTGTGGAGCTGCTCCGCCACCTGCTGGATCCCGAGGAAGCCGGAGTCACTGTCGAAGGTGAGCGAGACCGTGTTCCCTCTCTTGGTCAGGAGCGGCAGGTCCAGCTCCAGCATGCGCGGCTTGGCGGGGTAGTCGAGGAGGATATCTCCCGGCGCAACGCCCAGCTCCGTTGCGAGGCGGTCCTCGACCCGCTCTACCAGATCCGGTCGCCGCGACAGCCAGTCGCCGCTTCCCTGCGGCACTTCCGCGGCTCTCACGTCGAGAACTCTCTTGTAGAGCCGCCTGTGCCGCAGGCGATGTGCGAGCACGCGCCGCTTCGCCAGGCCCCGTAGCGCCTCCATGAGCGCTTCGTCGGTGGTGCGGGCGATCCAGCTCGCGTCCAGCTCGCCCTCCGCGATGGCGCTCCTCACCAGGCGTTTGAACATCACCGTGGCGCTCCGCACGGCGTGGTGCCAATACACGTTGCGGTACATCTCGTACTTGGCGAAGAGCAGCGATTCAAGCGCGCTAACCCCCTTCTCCTGGATCCCGACCCTGCGGCCGTTCTTGTCGTCCGCGACGACTGTGATCGCGTGAATCAGCCTGTCCACGTCCACCGTGCCGTACGGGACGCCGCACATCCGGGCGTCGCGCGTCAGGTACTCGATCTTGTCGAGGTCGAGCGATCCGGAGATGAGTCCCTGAAGCGGACTGGGGTCGCAGCCGGCGATGAGGTCGCCGATGCGTCGCGCGGCGCGCGGGATTCCGGTAGCGTCCAGCGCCCGTGCGAGGTCCGGATGCTCCAGATGTTCCCTGGCCAGTATCTCGTGGGAGGGAAGACCCGCCTCTGCGAGGCCGTGTGAGACGGG
>JBHIEQ010000108.1:0-8591 GCA_046760725.1 Gemmatimonadales bacterium | reverse complement strand
CATCACGTTCGGAGCCCTGTGGTTGTCACAGTCCGAGCTCACGGTCCGCTCGGAGATCTACCAGGCACGGTTTCGTACCGCGGGTGGTCTCGATGTGGGGGACCCGGTCGTGCTCCGCGGTGTGCGCGTCGGGCGGGTGAGGCAAAAAAGCCTCGCCGACGGCGGCTGGGTCGAGCTCGACCTCCAGATCTACGAGGGCTTCACCATTCCACCCCGGCCGGCCATCATCGCCGCCTCAGCATCACTCTTCGGCGAGTGGCAGGCGAGCATCATCAGTCTGCTCGAGGCGCCCGACGACCCCAGCGTGCAGCAAGCGCTACAGGAAGCCGTCGCCGCGGGAGAAGGCGCCTGGCCCGGTGCCACGCTGCCCGACATCGGCCAGCTGACACAGCAGGCGAACCGGATAGCCACCGACATAACGACGATCTCTTCGCGCGTACAGGAGGTCTTTGACTCAACCGCTGTCCGCGAACTCCAGCGGTCAATCCGGGACTTCGGTGACATCGTGCAACAGATAAACGAGCTGGCGGAACAGCAAAGCGGCGTCATCGGAGTGGTGGGCCGGAACCTGGAGCAAGGCTCGGACATGCTGGCCGATGCGGCCCGGCGACTCCAGACATCTGTCGCCCGGGTGGACTCCGCCACTGAGGAGGGCGAGCTGGATCGGATCATGAATAATACTGCGGTGGCGTCCGCCGAGGTGCGCGCGGCGATGGAAGGTTTCCGCGAACTGGTGGGCGTGGCCCGCGACAACCAGGCTAGCCTGGCCCGCGTCATGCAGGGGGCGGACACCCTCATGACCCGACTGGCCGAGGGGACGGGCACCTTGGGCAAGCTGATCTCCGACTCAACGCTCTACCTCGAGACCACAGCAGCCGTCGTCCAGCTCCGCCAACTGCTCGCCGACATCCAGGCCAACCCCCGCAAGTACTTCAAGTTCTCGGTGTTCTGAGGGGGTGAGGGCTGGCCCAGCGCGAAACCTCCGCCGGGGGCGTCCTCTTCCGCCGTACCGAAACCGGCCCCCAGTACCTCCTGATATTGGACTCGTACAGGAACTGGGGTTTCCCCAAGGGACATATCAACCCGCATGAGAGCGCCGCCCAGGCAGCTCGCCGCGAGGTCATCGAGGAGACGGGCCTGCATGACCTGGCGCTCCGCAGTGCGCTCTCGACGATCGACTGGCATTTCCGGTTCGAGGGTAACCTGATCCACAAGTATTGCCACTACTTCCTGTTCGAAGTGGGTTCCGGTGAGCCGGTCCCGGAGCTGGAGGAGGGCATAGCGGCCTGCCGCTGGTACAGCGCCCAAGACGCGCTGGACCGGATCACCTACGCCAATGCCGGGGCCGTGCTGCAAGAGGCAATCGAGCGGGTCCGCGAGATCTACGGGGAAAGACAGGAGCCGTGAGGACGACCGCCGTCATCCCGGTGGTACATAGGAGCGGCGCCGTACGCGCCGCTATCAGACGCGGTCTGCCCCGCCGGGGCTTCAAGGTCGTGGCGGCGAGATCGGTCGAACGTGTGATGACACTTCTCGAGCGCACGCTGGTCGATGCCGTCGTGGTGGACGTGGCGGCTGGCTGGGCGGAGGCCGCATTCGCACTGATAAGATCGTATCCCAGGATTCCGGTGTTCGCGCTCAGCCGATTTCGTCCCGACCATGGCGCGCTCCTCGCGGCGTGCCGGCAGGCTCCCGTTGCAGGGATCCTGGTCGAGGGGGTTGATAACCCCGTCGCGGGCGAGGTGATAGCGGCCGGCGCGGCCAGCAGCGCCCGCCGCATGGCGCTACAGAATGCACCGCGACTGCTGCGCCTCACCGAACCGCTCCAGCTCGCGGCCTGGCACGAAGTCTTGAATCGCGCGGGCGGGCCCGTCACGACGACTGAGATCGCGCACGCCGTCGGCCGGACCCGTGAGCACCTCTCGCGTGAGTTCGCCGCTGGCGGCGCGCCCAACCTGAAGCGCGTGATCGATCTGGTGCGCGCAGCCTGGGCGGCCGACTTGCTGGGGAACCCGCCGTATTCGGTGACCATGGTCTCCGAGCTCCTGGGTTACTCGTCTCCGAGCCACCTGAGCGGCAGTGCGAAGCGTGTGGCGGGGGTCAGGGCGGGAGAGCTGGGTGGGCTGGGTCCGGCCGGGGTCCTCGAGCAGTTCATCCGGGGCAGGACGAGGAGCCGACTTTGACGGGCGATACCTCCCTCCACCCCCCGGCCCCCCCGCCCCGGGGCGATGGAGGGGGAATCCAAGGCGATGAGCGTCATGGCCGCAGGAATAGGGAGGTGCGGGGGGAGGCCACAGATGGTAGCTTTGGGAAGTTTTGCTCGGTGACCACCACGAACCAGCGACGATAAATGGCCACAGAATCGACTCTTCGCCCAGGTGAACTGAAGGACGTCCTCCTCAAGGAGATCGAGGCGGCGGAGCTCCAGGCGCTAGACACACGCGAAGTGGGCACCGTGCTCGAGGTCAAAGACGGCACTGCACGCATCTACGGCCTCAGCTCGGCGATGGCGGGCGAGATGCTGGAGATCAGCGCCTCGGAAACGGGAGAGACCGTGACGGCGCTGGCCCTCAACCTCGAGGAGGACAGCCTCGGTGGGGTGGTCCTGGGCGACTATCTGCAGCTCAAGGAGGGCGACGAGGTACGCCGCACGGGCCGTGTGTTTTCGGTTCCGGTCGGCGAGGGGCTCATCGGGAGGGTAGTCGATCCCTTGGGGCAGCCGATCGACGGACTGGGCCCCATCAAGACCGCCGCCCACCGCAAGGTCGAATCGAAGGCTCCGGGCATAGTCGTGCGCCAGCCCGTGAAGGAGCCCCTCCAAACCGGGATCAAGGCCGTCGATTCCATGATCCCCATCGGGCGCGGGCAGCGCGAGCTGATCATCGGCGACCGCGGGACGGGGAAGACGGCGATCGCGATCGACACGGTCATCAACCAGAGAGGTGGGGACGTCATCTGCGTGTACGTCGCGATCGGTCAGAAGAACTCCACGGTCGCGAGCGTGGTCGAACGCCTCAAGGAACACGGCGCGATGGACTACGCCATAGTGGTGGTTGCGGGCGCGTCGGATCCGGCGCCGCTCCAGTTCATCGCCCCGTACGCGGGTTGCACCATTGCCGAGTACTTCATGTACGAAGAGAACCGGCACACGCTCTGCGTCTACGACGATCTCTCCAAGCACGCCCATGCGTATCGGCAACTCTCTCTGGTGCTTCGCCGTCCGCCGGGCCGCGAGGCCTATCCGGGAGATGTGTTCTACCTCCACTCACGCCTGCTGGAGCGCGCGGCCAAGATGGCCGATTCGAGGGGCGGCGGGTCGCTGACCGCCCTGCCGGTGATCGAGACCCAGGCGGGTGACGTGTCGGCCTACATCCCGACCAACGTCATCTCTATCACCGACGGGCAGATATACCTCGAGAGCGACCTGTTCTATTCGGGCGTGCGGCCTGCAATCAATCCGGGAATCTCGGTGTCTCGAGTCGGAGGCAACGCACAAATCAAGGCGATGAAGCAGGTGGCCGGCAGGCTGAGGCTCGACTACGCCCAGTACCGGGAGCTCGAGGCCTTCGCGCAATTCGGCTCTGACCTGGACCAGGCGACGCAACGGCTCCTTGCTCGGGGTGAGCGGGTAGTGGAAGTGCTGAAACAGCCTCAGTACGCTCCGATGCCCGTAGAGAAACAGGTGATAAGCATCTACGCGGTCACGAACGGGTATCTGGACGACGTTGACGCCGCTAGGGTGCGCGAGTGGGAACGCGATTTCCACGACTTCATGGATGCCCGACATCCCGAGGTGCTCAAGGCGATCCGTACGCGCAAGGCGTTGGACGACGAGCTCACTGCACAGCTGACCAAAGCGATCCAGGAATTCAAGGCGCTCGAGTAGGCCGCCCCCGAACATGGCGAAGCCCCGCGAACTGAAGCGGCGGATCAAGTCCGTCGAGAACACGCGACAGATCACCAAGACGATGGAAATGGTCGCGACATCGCGGTTGAAGCGCGCGCAAGACCGGGTGGTCGCGGCGCGACCCTACGCGGAAGCCCTGGCCGAAGTGATCGGGAGCCTCTACGACCCGGTGTTGGTGGACCGTTTCCCGCTGCTGAGGCAGGTGGAGAGTCGCAAGCGAGTGGCGCTGGTCTTGATCACCAGCAACCGCGGCTTGTGCGGCGCATTCAACGGGAATCTGATTCGCGAAGCGCGCCAGCGGATCGGTGTGTTGGAGGAGCAGGGCATCCATGTGGAGCTGCACGCGGTCGGTCGTAAGGGCATGGGCTTCTTCAGGTACGTCGGCCGCGAGCTCGCGACCGCGAGGCAGGACATAGGTGACCGTCCCACCGCCCAACACGCGGCGAGTCTGATACAGCCTCTGATGGAGCGGTTCGAAGCCGGCGAACTGGACGCCGTCGAGGTGGTCTTCGCCCACTTCAAGAGCCCGCTGTCCACCCCGCCCACGATACTGTCCATCCTGCCCATCGATCCTATGGCTCTGGGACGGGACGGCGGGGAGGCCCCCAACTTCATTCTCCGCCCCTCGGCGGAGGAGATGGTCGGGGCGGTCCTCCCCCTCTACGTGCGTAACCAGATGTACCGGGCCCTGGTGGAGACGGCTGCATCGGAGCACGGTGCCCGACGTACGGCGATGAAGAACGCCACTGACAACGCAGGAGAGATGATCGACAGTCTCAGGCGAACGTATAACCGCGCCCGCCAGGCCCAGATCACGCAGGAGATTGCGGAGATAGTGGGAGGGGCCGACGCGCTGAAAGGCTAGACGCTGACGACCGAGCGTCGGCACTCTAGAACCGATGAGGACTTATGGCAGATAACTTCGGAAGAATCGTTCAGATCATCGGCCCGGTTATCGACGTGGAGTTCGAGCCGGAGCAGCTGCCGGAGCTGTATACGGCGCTCGAGGTGAAGGACGACGGCGACGGCCGGCCGCCGGTCCGTGTGGTGGCCGAAGTACAGCAGCACATCGGAAGGAACCAGGTTCGAGCCGTGGCGATGAGCAGTACCGACGGACTCGTACGCGGCATGCCGGTACGGGACACCGGGGGGCCGGTCACCGTGCCTGTGGGAGAGGCCGCGCTCGGCCGCATCCTCAACGTATTGGGTGAGCCCGTGGACGACGGCGATCCGATCCCCGCCGACGTCGAACGCTGGCCCATCCACCGTGATCCTCCGGAGTTCGTGAACCTCGAGCCGAAGACCGAAGTCTTCGAGACCGGCATCAAAGTCATCGACCTGATCGCGCCGTTCGTCAAAGGAGGCAAGATCGGCCTCTTCGGCGGGGCCGGTGTGGGCAAGACCGTGATCATCATGGAGCTCATCAACAACGTGCAGAAGGGTCACGGCGGCCGGTCCGTGTTCTGCGGCGTCGGCGAGCGCACGCGGGAGGGCAACGATCTCTACATCGAGATGAAGGAGAGCGGCGTCCTCGACTCGGTCGCTCTCATCTACGGCCAGATGAACGAGCCGCCGGGCGCACGTCTGCGAGTAGGCCTGAGCGGACTCACTGTGGCCGAATACTTTCGCGAGCGCGAGGGTCAAGACGTCCTGGTTTTCATCGACAACATCTTCCGGTTCACCCAGGCGGGGTCGGAGGTGTCGGCCCTGCTGGGTCGGATGCCCAGTGCCGTGGGCTACCAGCCCACCCTGGGCACGGAGATGGGTGACCTTCAGGAGCGCATTACCTCCACCAAACGCGGATCGATCACCTCGGTACAGGCGATCTACGTGCCGGCAGACGACCTCACCGACCCCGCCCCCGCAACAGCCTTCGCCCACCTCGACGCCACGGTGGTGCTCTCACGCGCCCTGACCGAGATCGCTATCTACCCGGCGGTGGACCCGCTGGATTCGTCCAGCCGGATCCTCGACGCGCAATACCTCGGCGAGCGCCACTACCACGCGGCATCGGAAACCCAGCGGATCCTCCAGCGCTACAAGGACCTGCAGGACATCATCGCCATCCTGGGTATGGACGAGCTGTCCGAAGAAGACAAGCTACTCGTGGCGCGCGCCCGACGTGTGCAACGCTTCCTCTCGCAGCCGTTCCATGTCGCCGAGGCTTTTACAGGCACGCCGGGCCGCTACGTCAAACTGGACGACACGGTCGAGAGCTTCGAGCGCGTGGTGTCGGGTGAGTTCGACCACCTTCCCGAGCAGGCCTTCTACATGGTGGGCGGCATCGAGGAGGCGATCGAGAAGGCGCGGAAGCTGGAGGCCGCGGCCGCCTGATGCGCGTCACGATCATCTCTCCGGAGCAGTTGGTGTACGACGGCGAGGCGACGTCTCTGATCGCGCCCGCCTACGACGGCAAAGTGGGGATCCTGCCCCGGCATGCACCTTTCATGACCCTTCTGGGTGAGGGACCCCTTACCGTTCGGCAAGACGAGACGTCGCGCGAGTTCTCCGTGAGAGGTGGGTTCCTCCGGGTGCTCGACAACACGGTCCGGGTCGTGGCCGAGTACGCCAAGGCACTGGAATGATGCGACGGGCGATGCGCGTTCTGGTCCTCGCCGGGGCAATGCTCGCCCCGGGCGCCGGCGCGGCTCAGGTGACCGGCGCCCCCTCGTTCAACGCGCCCTATAGGGCGTTCGGACAGCACGAGTTTGGCGGCACGCTGAGCTTTCCCGGAGGCGCCGATTTCGCCGTCGAGGGACAATACCGCTTCGGCCACCAGCAGTTCGACATCGGCGCGCGCGGCGGCATCTTCCAGCCGGGCGGCAACGCCGACACGAGGGTGGTGCTCGGTGCGACGGCCCGGCAGCGGGTGATCACTCACACGGAGGAGCTGCCGCTGGACGGCGCCGTCCTAGTAGGCATCGGCGCACAGCTCGTCTCCGGCGGCTCGACCGTGTTGGTCCCGGCAGGCATCTCGCTCGGCCGCAGGCTGGAATTCGAGGACTCCGACATCAGTGTAGTGGCCTATGGCCAGCCCACCGTGCTGCTCAAACTAGACGGTGGCTCCGACATCGACGTTGCGCTGGGGCTGGGAGCGGATATCCGACTCAGCCGGCTATTCGATCTCAGGGTGAGTGTCGGTCTCGGTGACCTAGAGGGCATTGCGGTGAGCGCTGTGTGGATCCGGTGAGCCTTTGGCGTTTCCCGGCTCGGACCACTATAATGGCCAGGGCAGCGACTCTCTAACCGATTGCAGGAGACGACAATGCGCGTTCATCTCGGTGGACTTGCTTTCCTGGGGCTAGCGGTCGCCGTCGCGCCCAAGCCGGCCGCGGCCCAGCTTCCCGGTAACCCCGTTTACGCCCCCGGCGGGGCAGGGGGGCTCACGCTTGCCGCTGACTTCGGCAGGGGGCTCAATGACGCCTCCGGGAAAACCAATTTCATCGGCGGGCGGGCGGAGCTCGGTCTGCCGCTCATCAGGGTGGCCGCCGGCGCGGGCTCTACGCGCCCCGGGGCGGCGCCGACAAGGAGATCGCCCTCGCGGGCAGCGCCGCGCTCCAGGTCTTCGGAGGGCCGCTGATCCCGGTTTCCGTGAGGGTGTTCGCCGGCGCGGGGTACTGGAAGACCTCGGGATCCGGCGTCAGCGGCGGTGACGTGACAAACATCGCCGTCCCTCTCGGCCTCGCATTCGCCGTGAACGTGCCCACCCCGGGACTAAACATCGATCCCTGGGTGATGCCCCGCGTTCAGCTCACCCGCATGTCCAACGGTACGTCGGACACCGACCTGAACGTGGGCGCCTCGGCCGGAATCACGTTCGGCCTGCCCATCGGTCTCGGCGGGCATGTGGCGCTCGACTACATTTTGAAATCGACCGACGTGCCCACCCTGACCAGGGCCGACGTCTCTCCGCTCACGCTCGGAGTCGGGGTGCAATACACCATTTCCATACCGAGCCTCGGGATACCGATCGTGCCGGTCATGTAGCGAGGTTCCCCCGCTAGGCATCGCTGCTTAGCTTCACGGGGCGTTTCGAATCTCCGGAACGCCCCGTAGTGTATCGAGCGGAATACCACCACCGGATCGGCCATTGTTCAGAGGACAATCCCTTAGCCCAACCCGAGGAACAGCCGTGCTCGCCCTGGCGCTCGCAATGAGCGGCTGCGTGCACAGGTTCGACGCCGCGACCCTGGGTGTCGAAGCAATCATGTCGTCGCCGGCGGCCAACTTGCCCCAGGGGGAGCCGTTCAAGATCGACCGGAAGGCCGTCTATCTCGTTCTGGGGGTGATCCCCGTGGCTCGGCCCTCGCTCCAGAAAGTCCTGGCGACCCAGGTGGTGGGAGACCAGCGCATCGCGAATCTCAAGATTACGGTGAAAAGCAGGTGGACCGACGTCCTGCTCACCGCCATCACGGCGGGACTGGTGGTGCCGCGCACCGTCGTTTACGAGGGGATCGTCATCGGTCGCTGAGGAACCCACGCAACACTTCCGCCGTGCGAACGGCCGCCCTGCTGCTGAGCAGAGCCCTCCCCCTCAGCCCCGCTGCAACGCGCTCCGTGTCGTCACCCAACCACGACAACCACCGCGCCACCAGGGCATCCGCCTGTGCCGTGCGCGGCAGGATCGTGAGACCGCCCGTCCGGGCGAGCGCGCGCGCTTCCCGCAGCCGGGGACGGGGCCGCC
>JBHIEQ010000107.1:0-8665 GCA_046760725.1 Gemmatimonadales bacterium | reverse complement strand
AAGGGAACGAGCCGAGGGAGCGGGCGTGCTCGTTGAACCGGTATTGTCCGGTGCGGGACATCTCGACTGTTCGGGCGGCGCCGAAGGCCCGGCCCACGTCGGCGAGCGCTCGGCGAACCGTCTCCACCATATTTCCGCCCTGCGGCACCTCGAAGGTGATGAGCCGATGCTCTCTTTCGGCCAGCTCCCTGAGTGTTTCGAGCCCCAGCTGGATCGTCTCGATCGACTGCTTGTCCAGCTTTGCGTCGTCACTGAACAAGCCAGCGAACCGCTGGACGTCGATATGCTCGGCGGCGAACTCGCCGAGTTCCGCGGCCGCGCGTTCGGCATTGCCGTTCGTGCCCGGTCTGCGGCTCTCGAGTAGGTTGCGCACCTCGTCCGCAGTCGTGGCGATCGCCGCGCGGAACTCCTGCGTCGGACCCGCGAGGATGTCCAGGATCTGGGTGACTCGCTCGTCAGACGGCATATACATCCAACTCCTCGTTGAGCATCCTGATTTTCTCCTCCACCGAGTGAGTCGGGAGCCGGCGGATTTCGTCGTAGCGCGGAAGAGACTGGTTGCGGTAGAAGATGCCCAGTCGGATCCTCTCGCTCGGGCGGGCCAGGGCCCGCGCGCGGTCGAGGTCACTGGGATCGTGACGCACGTGATTCTTGTAGAGCGACTCTACCGCGGGGACGGACACGCCGTTCTCGTGCACCAGGAGCTCCGTCAGGTCCAGATTGCGAACCGCCTCCTGATACAGGTCCTCGGTGTAGGCGGGACAGCGCTGCAGCACGCGCACGAAGGCGAAGCCCCTGTGGTGGAAAGCCGCCCGTATCGTCTCGTACAGATGAGCCGGCACCCAGTCGGCGGTCTGGGCGACGAACGACGCGTTCGTGACGCCGAGAGTTGCCTCGAGGGGGTTCAGTGCCTCCAGGTAAGTGCCGTAGGGCTGCGTGTTGGTCGGGTAGCCGGCCGGAGTCGTGGGCGACGTCTGGTTCTTCGTGAGCCCGTAAACGCCGTTGTCCAGCATGAGTGCGGTCATGTCCACGTTGTAGCGCGTACTGTGAATCCAGTGCGCCGCCCCGATCGAACAGCAGTCACCGTCACCCATGACGGCGAACACGTGGAGGCTGGGGTTTCGCAGCTTGATCCCCGTGGCTACGGGCAGCGCGCGACCATGCAGGCCGTGAAACCCGTACGTGTTGAGGTAATGGGGGAAACGGCTGGAGCAGCCGATCCCCGATACGAAGACCGTTTCTTCAGGCTGCAGTTGCTCCGCCTCGAGCAGCCGCTCCACAGCGGTAAGCACGGCGTGGTCGCCGCACCCCGGACACCACCGGGGGATGGCTCCGGCGTACTCCTCGAGGGAGTAGGTGTGATCGAGATCGAGCCCGCATGTCAGGAGCGAGCATCCGGGAGGAATCATGCTCCACCCTCCTTGTTCAACTGGTTGCGGATTGCGGCCTCGATCTGGCCGGGTCGCAGCGGCTCACCGGGCACCCTGGTCCAGCAGTCCACATCCACAAGGGTGGAGGCGCGGAGCAGCCAAGCCAGCTGACCGCGCCGGCGGTTCTCCGGCGTAATGAACGGATCGTCGGGCTCGTCGCTGTAATTGATCTCCACGGTCATCACCTTCTCGAACCGCTCGAAGATCTCCTTGAGACCCGGCTCGAGAGGAGAGAGAAACCGCAGGTGGAGCGACGACACCGAGTGGCCGTCCGCGCGCACACGCTCCACGGCCTCCTCGATCGCTCCCTTGGTGCTGCCCCATCCAACTATCAGGAGGTCTCCATCGAGGTCGCCGTTGACCGTGGGAGGCTTCAGCGTCTGCTGCAAGACCGCCAGCTTGCGACTCCGCATGGCGCAGCCGCGCTGGTGGCTCTGGGGATCGTACGCGACGTTGCTGTCCTCATCGTGAGATAGCCCCGTGGCGATGTACATCCCGTTCGGTTGCCCGGGAATCACACGGCGCGAAAGCCCCGATTGCGGATCCCACTCGTAGGGACGCGAGTCCTCGGGTACCGGGTGCAAATCAACGGGCGGCGCGTGCCACCGGGGATCGAGCGCGGGACGTACGAAGGGCTGCTGTCCAGTCGCGAGGTTGGCGTCAGAAAGGACGATCACCACACACCGGAATGTTTCGGCGATGCGCCGTGCGGTGATCATGCAGTGAAAGCATTCCTCGATCGTAGCCGGAGCCAGGACGACGTGCGGCGCGTCGCCCGGCTGCCCGAATATCGAGGCCAAGAGGTCGGCCTGCTCGACCTTCGTGGGTAGGCCGGTTGACGGACCCCCGCGCTGCACGTCAACCACGACCAACGGTGTCTCGGTCATCACTGCGAGGCCGATGAACTCGGTTTTGAGAGCGAGGCCCGGACCCGACGTGATGGTGAACGCAACGCTTCCGGCAAACGATGCGCCGACGGAGAGCCCAGCGGCCGCGATCTCGTCCTCTGCCTGATGCAGGATTCCGCCGTAGCGCTCGAAGATCTCTCCCAAGTAGTGCGACACAGATGTGGCCGGCGTGATCGGGTACATCGCCGCCACATCCATGCCTGCGGCTATAGCGCCCATGGCGACCGCCTGGTTGCCGTTCATCACCACCATCGGTTTGTCAGGCTTCCTAGCGGGAACCTCGATCCGAATCCGCAGATTCTCCTCGGCCCACTGATAGCCGAGTTCGAACAAGGCGATGTTGTTTCGGGCGACCTCCTCGGACTTCTTGCGGAACTGGAGCGCGATCAGCTCGCGGATAATCTCCTGGTCGCGCCGATAGACCGACGCCAGCAGGCCGAGCGCGAACATGTTCTTGCCGCGCCGGGGGCTGTCCACGACGGTGAGGGTCTGCTCCTCCATGGGGACACCGATGATGCGATAGGAATGCTGGCCTAGCTCCGCCATCGCCTGTCCCCACTGCGTGCGGATCACCTCGTCCTCGTGCGTGGCCCAGACGTTCTCGAGCACGATGATACAATCGTCAGCGAGGGCTCCTAACCTGTGTCGCGCAAGAAGCACTTGCTCGTTGAAGGCTACGACCAGGTTTGCAGCGTCACCCCAGTTGGTGACTGGGCCTGTGCCGATCCGAATCCGGTTGCCGGAGGCGCCGGTGAGGGTTCGCGGCGGCGGCTGGATCTCAGCCGGGATGATCTCGACGGTCCAGACGCCGTTTCCCATCTTTGCGGAGACGGTTCCGAAGATCTGGCCGCACTTCTGGGCACCTTCGCCGGAATCGGAGACGACTTCGACAGTGTGTTCGCTGACCGTCAGGCTGGTTGGCAGCTCCGCTTCGGCCAGCGCGGATGTCGCCTCTCCCACTGAGGGAGGGGAAGTGGCGGTCATGTCTGTACCTGCCTCTCGAGAGAGACCTGGTTTCTCGCTCGCAGGCATCATACGCTGGTTGGCGCGGACCTCGGGCAAGTCCCTCCACGGCGCTGACGGCCCCGGCGGACTCCGTGGCGCGTGCACCGGGTACATCGCTCTGATTGAAGGACTGTCCTGGCAGCTCGCCGCCTACGAGCGTCCAACGCGGGTCTAACCCGCGGTGTCAATATTACTAGGGTTCAGCCCTCTTAGGGGGAAGATTCTGTGAAGATTCCTTAAGATTGCGACCGGGCGATCAGGCCTCCTCCTCCTCGGGCGGAGCAGTGCCGCCATCCAGTGGCGCCGGCCACTCGAACCCCTCGTCGAGGTTCATGTGGGCGAAGTCGGGGAAGGTGGGGCGCTCCTTCGAATCGCCGAGCTCGGGGCGCTTCAGCGCGAGGCGCGGCTTTCCACCGTTGCTTCCGGACATGGGGTCGATCTCCGGTTGCGATGCGGGACGCAAACTACGGATCCCAGGGTTAAGAATTCATGAAAAAACTCACAGCGCAGTGGTCACTGGGCGGGCCGAGGGCGGCATGCTCCTGGCCGGATGCTGGCGCCCGATCAACCGGAAGTGTACAATCGCCGGGCGTCTCAGCACTGACATGCCATCAGGAGGTTACCGTGCCTCGCTCCATGATGCTCTTTGCGGCACTCGCGCTCGCGCCGGCGCTCTCCGCGGCTCAGGGTCCGCAGTCCGACAGCGTGGTCGAGCCCAAGAGCAAGAGGGCCTTTCCCGTGATGCTGGAAGTGGCGGGCGGGAGTGCCGCGCATATTCTCACCGGCACCGCCATCCGAACCAAGACGATCCTCAAGGTGAAGGTGTACGCGTATGGGCTGTATGTTGACGCTGACGCGGCCCGGGACGCCCTCACTCGGTGGCGCGGTCTCAGTGCCGCTGAGCTGGCAGAAGATGATGCGTTCTACGCGGCGCTGCTGGAGGACAACATCGGCAAGACGCTACGGCTCGTGATGACCCGCGATGTGGGCGGCGAGGACATGGCCGAGGCGTTCGACGATGCGCTGGCACCGCGGATAGAAGCGTACGATCGGGATCACGGCACGTCGGGCGGGTTGCGGGTGCTCGAGCAGTTCCGGTCTTACTTCAACCTGGAAGAGCTCACCAAGGAGACGGAGCTCGTCTTCACCTGCCTGCCGGGTGGAAGACTCGTGACGAGCGTCGCCGGGTCGGTGCGCGGGGAGCTGGAATCGCCGGCACTCTGCTGGGCACTGTTCGACGTCTATCTGGGCGAGAATCCGATCATGAAGAAGGGGAAGGAGACGGTGGTGGAGCGGATGCCCGGCGTGCTGGGAGGGTGATCGCCCAAGCTGGGGGACGCCCTCAGGTGACGGGGCGCGGGACCGGATTCTCCTTCCCTTACGGCACATCGGTCGTCGTGTACGGCTTGCTGCTCGTGGGCATCGCGAGCGCGCGCGGTGCGCTTTGGGGAAACCTGTTGCACCTCACATACCTGGCTTTAGTGGGTCTGTTTGGGTGGATGGCGCTGAGTGGCCGGCAGTACAGGCAGGCTCACGCCAAGGACCCGACGCTCACGCGCCTCACTTGGATGCTGAACTGGGGGTTGTTTTTCGCCGTCATCCCGCTCGTGGCATGGGCGGTGCTGGGCGCCCCCGCTCTCTTGGGTCGCTGAGGAGGTTGAGCAGGGTCGGCTGCTCAAGTGCTGCGGCCTGTGCCGGTCATGTTGACACCTCAAGCGCGTCTCCTTGCTGGATCCCTGCTGCTCGCGGCCTCCATCCATGGCTGCTCTGACGTTGAGGGACCCCAGCAGGATCAGCTTTCAGTCTCCATCACAGGAGGGCCCACAGCAGTGCGTCAGGGGGACGTGGCGCCGTTCACGGCCGAGGTGCGGGACGGCTCACGGAACCTGATCGACACGGCCGCAGTGTCGTGGTCGGTGGTGCCCCAAACCGGGGGTCTCATCAGCTCGGACGGGAGTTTCGTGGCCTACGCGCCGGGGTCCGTGAGCGTGGTGGCCTCGGCAGACTCATCCGCCGACACCGCCGTGGTAGTGGTGAGCGCCCGTGGTCTCGCTGGGAGCTTCACTGTGGTGGGATCTGCTGCTCCTGCCTCCCGGTTCACGTCGGACCTCTGGGTGCACGGTACGGTGGCATACACCGGATCGTGGGGTGCTCGAACGGACGGTGGCTCGCTCGTCTGGGGCAACACGCTGTTTGTGTGGGATATCCGGGATTCTGCGAATCCCACACTCAGCGACTCGGTTCTCGTTGATGCTGCAACCGTCAATGACGTGAAGGTCCGTGCGGACGGCGTGCTCGCCGTGATCACGCACGAGGGGTCCCGGGATTCCCAGAATGGCATCACGCTGCTGGACCTGTCGGATCAACTGCAGCCGATGGTGATCAGTCGGTTCACTGATGGCCTCGAGAGCGGCGTACACAACGTCTGGGTGCAAGGTGACTACGTGTACGCGGTTGCGGACAGCCTGCGGGTGATCGACATCTCGGATCCCCAGAGTCCCCAACTGGCGGCGAGCTACCTCGGCGGTCCCAGCTTCCTCCACGATGTGTACGTGAGGAATGGCCTGGCGTTTCTCTCTCACTGGAACGATGGGCTGATCATTCTGGACGTCGGCAGCGGTGTGGCGGGCGGGTCACCACAGGCTCCTGTCGAAATCGGCCGCGTCGCCATGGAGAGTGGACAGACGCACAATGCGTGGTACTGGCCCCAGGCAGGCTACGTGTTCGTGGGAGAGGAGGACTTTCAGACGCCGGGGATCATGCACGTCCTCGATGTGAGTGATCTCTCTAAGCCAATGGAAGTTGCATGGTTCGAGGTGTCGGGCTCGAGCCCGCCGCACAACTTCTGGCTCGACGAGGTGAACGGCGTTCTCTACGCTGCGTGGTATTCAGAGGGCCTTCGGGCGGTGGATGTGACGGGCCGGCTCCTGGGTTCTCTCGATCGGCAGGGGAGGGAGATCGCCTCCCTGAAGTACGGAGGAGCCGGATCCTGTCCCGGCGACCAGTCCTCGGCGACGTGCACGTGGGCGCCGCAGCTCCACAACGGACTCATCTATCTGTCCGACATGAATACGGGTCTCTGGGTGGTGCGGCTGGAGGACTGATCGGGGCGCGGGTCGCTGGGCGCCGGTCGCGGCGCTAGCTCATTTCCCGCACATTATTCATTGGACAGCGCCCAGCGCCCAGCGCCCAGTGGCATACTGCGCACAGCGTGCAGTGCACTGCAAACACCTAGTCCTCAATGGCACCCAGCTCCCTCGACCGTGTCTGTCCCTCCTGCCAATTGGCCGTCCCGGCCGGGGCGAGCTACTGTCCGAGCTGCGGTGCGGCGACGCCCACGGGGATCGACCGGGCGACGGGTGAGGTCGAAGCAACTGCGCCCTCTACGGCACCTGAGACCGAGTTCCGGGAGCGGCTGCGGAAGGCACTCGGCGAGGCCTACGAGCTTGCAGGCCTGGTGGGCCGGGGCGGGTTCGCCGAGGTGTATCGAGCCCGCGACCTCAAGCTCAAGCGGGACGTAGCGGTCAAGACGATCCGATACGACCTCCACGCGAGCCATGTGCTGACCGATCGGTTTCAGCGCGAGGCCGAAGCCATGGCGCAGCTCCGGCATCCCAACATCCTGCCCCTCTACTCGGTGGGGGAACGGGAGGGGGTGGCGTACTTCATCATGCCCCTCGTGCGCGGCGAGTCGCTGCGAGCGGTGCTCGAGCGGGAGGGGCCGCTTCCCACGGGGGAGGTGAGGCGGATCGTCTGCGCGGTGGCGAGTGCGCTCTCGGAGGCCCACTCCGCGGGCATGGTGCATCGCGACATCAAGCCGGACAACATCCTGCTTGAGGGAGACGAGCGCCGGGTGCTCGTGATGGACTTCGGGATCGCCAAGGCGCGCGACGTGGCCGACACGATGCTCACGGGCACTGGAATGATCGTGGGTACTCCGCACTACATGAGCCCGGAGCAGGCGAGCGGCGAGCGGGAGCTCGACAGCAGGTCCGACATCTACTCGCTGGGTGTGGTCGCATTCCAGATGCTGACGGGGGTGCTGCCGTTCGACGCTGCCTCGGTGCAGGGGATCATCGTGAAGCACATCACCGAGGAGGCGCCCCCCGTGACCGACCGAAGGCGGGACTGCCCCGAGGATATGGCGCGTGCGGTGGCACGCTGCCTGGCCAAGGATCCCGGCGAGCGCTTCGGGTCGGCGGCCGAGGTGGCTGACGCGTTCGGGGCGGCGCAGGTGGGGCCGCTGGCCCGGGGGCGGCGGTCGGCTCCGGCGCTCGCGGCGCGTGCGGGGCCGGCGCTCTTCTCACCAACTCCGGATGCATTGCGGAAGCACCTCGGCGTCTACGTCGTCGCGAACGCGGTACTGCTGGCGCTGGATTTGCTGCCCGATCGTGGTCTGGATTTCGCCCCAGTCGTGCTGGCCCTTTGGGCATTCCCTCTGTTATCCCAGTACGCGCGGGTGTGGATGGCAGGGCATTCTTGGCAGGCCGTGGTGAAAAGGGGAGGTCCGCCCACGGACCGTCACACGACTGACGGAGTGGCGCTCGGCGGGGAGGGGCGCGCATCCGGTGGAGAGCTCGGGGAGCACGGGGAAGCGGTCAGCGAAGTGAGGAGCGAGCGCGCGGTGATAGTGGGGCTCGTGGCCAGGATGCCCAAGGCGGAGCGAGAGATCCTCAGAGAAGTCGTTCCGGCGGCAGACGGATTGCTCGCGCGGGCGCGCTCCTTGGCCCAACAGCTCAATCGACTGGATCGCGCGATGGATGAGACCGACGCGCGCCGGCGCAGGAGTGGCGCACAATCGCTGAGTCCCGGGGATCGCGAGCTCGCGGATCAAGCCGCTCGCAGGCGGAGCGAGGCGCTCGAGGAGCTCGGCCGTTGCCGGGCTGCGATCAACGATCTGAGAGTGGCAATGGAGCAGGCCCTCGTGGAGGGAGCAATCAGCGCGAAGGACGCAGTCGAACGATCGCTCGGTGCGGCTCGGGAGCGGCTTCGAGGCTAGGCCACCGTCCTTCGCGTTGCCCACGCTGCCGCGCCACCGACGAACACGCCCGAGAGCAGCAGTCCCAGCAACGTCGCGCCGACGTTGATCGGCGCCCCCCTTTTCGGCATACCTATCTGTGATCGCGCCCAACGCATCGTCCACTCTTCGATCGGGACACCCATCGAGACGGAGAATGCCGAGTCAACCGGCAGCCCGGACCGCCAAAACTCTCGGAATCGATCGGGGCCCATATCGGCGATGAGGTCTGAGAGGAACGTGCCCCTCTGGCGACCGAGCGGATGGGACCGCCAGCTCAAGCTGGCGGCCGAGACAACTGCCCA
>JBHIEQ010000106.1:0-8684 GCA_046760725.1 Gemmatimonadales bacterium | reverse complement strand
GCCTGGTTGGTACTGCCGGTGGTAGCCACCGCCGCCCCCAAGACCGCACTCTTCGCGATCTTGGTCACCCGACCAGTGAACGTCGTGTCGGGAAACGCGTCGATCGTGACCTCCGCGGAATCGTCCGGCTCAAGCCGTACCACATCGGTCTCATCCACGCGCACGTTCACCTGGATCACCGACAGATCGGCGATCGTGACCAGCAGCGCGGCATCCCTCGAGAACGTGCCCGGTACCGCGACCTCGCCAACCTCCACCGCCAGGCGCGTCACCTCACCCGACATCGGCGCCCTGATCACTGTCTTGGCGAGCGCCTCCTCGGCCTCCTTGAGAGCGGCCTTCGCCTGCTCCACCTGGTGCTCCCCCGAACGGGCCACCGCTTCCGCTACCTGATAGGCCGTCTGCGCTTGCTCGAGCTGCTCGTCCGACACTAGATCGGGATCCGCGCGCCTCAGCTCCTCGGCCCTGTCGAGCGCACGCCTGGCCTGGTCCCTGTTCGCCCGCGCCTGCAAGGCGGAGGCCTCCGCTGAGGCCAAACTGGCCTGTGCCCGTGCTACCTGCGCCTCGTACTGCGAGGGATCGATGCGCAAGAGCAGCTGCCCCCGCGATACCGTGTCGCCTTCTTCAACCGTGATCAGCGTGATCCGGCCGGTGATGTCGGCTGAGACATCGACGGACGTCTTGGGCTCGATCTGGCCGCTGGCCGTGACCGTGGCCACGAGATCGCGATGCTGGACCTCTTCCAGCCTGACCCGCGTACCGCGATCCCGGCCCGCCGAAGCGTTCAGCGCAATGAGTCCCGCGAGACCCACCCCGAGGGCTCCGAAGATTACGACCTTCTTTCGACGTGTCATTTGCAGTCCTATTTCGGTTAACGGAGCGGGCGTCCGACCGCCGACTCCAGCGTGGCAATCGCCTGATGGTACTGATACACGGCGTTCACGTAGTCGGCCTCGGCACGCTGGGCCGCCACCTGGGCATCCAGGAGCTCCAGAGACGTGCCCGACCCCACACGGTAGCGCTCTGTGGCCAGCCGGAGCTGCTCACGCGCCGCCGCCCTGTTGCTCTCCTGAATGCCAATTGTCTCGTAAGCCGTGAGCATCGCGTAGTACGCCTGGCTTACTTCCGTCTGCACCTGAAGCTCGCGCGCCCGCACCATTTCGATCGCGTCATCTGCGGCGGCCGCCGCCTCGGCGACCTGCTGCGGCCGGCTGAACTGCGTGAAAATCGGCAGCGAAACCGAGAGTCGCGCGGAGAAGGGCTGGTTCGTGAAGTCGAACGGGAACCCCCCGTTCTGAGCCGCGATGGAGGCGCGTAGGGAATCCTCCCGCGCGGGCGTAAACGCCAGCAGACTACAGTCGAGAGGCTGCAATCCCGGATTCAGCCAGATCTGGTTCGTCAAGTTGCACTCGGTCACCGCGGCGTCCGCCTGCCTCTGGGCGCTCACCACGGCGTTCTGCACGAGAGGCTCTACGTCCGTGAACTGCTGCGTGAACCCGGACCAGCCAGCGCTGAAAGAGAGAGTGGGTAGCCAAGTGGACTTGACCGCGCGCTCCGTGGCCCGTGCCGCCGCACCGCTGGCCCGCAACGCCAGGAGGTCGGGATTAGAGCCCTCTGCCTCATCCAGCAGCTCTCCCAGCGCCCACACGGGCTCGACGATGGGGAACGTGTCGGACAGCGTCACGACCGACGGATCCTCCGGAGGAACGATGCCCATCTGCTGGAACAGGCGAAGCTTCTCCACTGTGACCGCCTGACGCGCCTGTATCAAGGCCACCTCCGCCTGGCCCTTCGCGACCTCGGCCTGCCTCACCTCCAGCATCGTGTTTTGGCCCACGTCGAATCTCGCCTGCGCGAGCTTCAGGAACTCCTCGTTGCGGCGTACCTGCAGCTCCGCCAGCTCCACCTGCGCCTCGGCCTGAAGCACCGCCAGGTATTGCCTCCGAATCGCCGACTCAAGATTGACTTGCGCCCCCGTGATCGTCGCTTCGGCCGCGCGGAGCTGCGCTCTCGCGAGACCAGGTTGCGTGAGGGTTCGCCCCGAAAGTGACATAGATAGGTTCAAGGAATAGAACGAACCGATGGTCGAGGACGGCTGCTCGAATTCGGTCGCGAGAAACGTCTGCGAGCCCGACCCGCTGTATTGCGCGCTCCCGCTGGCATCGAACCGCGGCAAGAAGGAAGCGTATGCGTTGCGCACTCTCCAAGCGGCCGGCCCCCTGTCGTTGGCGAACTGCCGCAGGGCGGGGCTGAACCGCGTGGCCAGCTCGATCGCGTCTGCGAGCGAAAGGGTCTGGGGGACTGAAGGCAGGAGGCGCCCCTGCGCCGGGGCGCCGCCGGGGCACACCAGGCTTGCTGCCAGCAGCATGGCTATCGTACGTGGCATATTCGAACATCCAGTTCTAAGTGATTGATCCACCGCTTCCTACGCCCAGAGGGCGCCCGAAGTTTCAACACGAGACACGCAAGCTACGGGGTGTGGGCATCGGCCACCAACCCGGGAGATGCGGTATGTACCAGAGTATTGCGAGTCCTCAGGGCGTGGGGGGCGGCGAACGGAGCACTCTGATCCCCAAAGCCGGCACCTCTACCTTGATCAGCCGTCCGCGCTCGTCGAACCACAGGTGCCGGCTTTCAGCCGCCGTCCTGAGCGTCAGGCGCTTGAGGATCCGCTCCTCGCGCCCTACGGTCGTAGCCTCGCGGCCCGCCACCACGAGGCTCGCGGGAGTTCGCCGACCGTCTCTGGGAGAGAACAGGGTCACCAGTCCGGGCCGGGTCCCCGGAGGAACGGCGAGAGAGGCGAACAGGGAATCGTCCACGAGGACTGGCCGCGGCCCGCCTGGGTACTCGCGGGTCGATTCGCGGCCCGGCCGGCCGATCCGCACTGTGATGCGCCCGGGCGTGAAACGCACGAGTACCCTCTCGGTGCCGCCCGCGAGCTCGTACTGCGCGAGGCTTACCTGAGAATCCGGCTGGAACTCCACAGCGAGAGACAAACTGCTGCCGGCAGCGTCCGGCGGGTACTGTGCTCGCGTAACCACCGTGATCGCTGACCTCGCTCCCCTCGTGGCCGCCTGTCTGATGCTGAACTGTTCGCGTCCGACGACCTCGCCGTTACGGATGATGTCGAAGGATCCCTCGTCGTAGGGTGCCCCGGGCCAGCTCACCGAGGGGGCTCGCCATAAGCCCGCGAGTGCGATCCCTACCAGGAGACCGGGTAGGAGCGCCCTCCTTACCGCCCTCTGCGGGCGCAACCGTCTATTCATCGCGCGATCCGTCGAGCATGACCCGCAGGGCTATGCGCTCGTAGATCAGCTCGTACAGCTCGCGGCCTTTCTCTGCCGTCGCCAGCGAGGGCCTTCCCAGCGCTCCACCGCTCTCCGAAGGGAGGGCGCGGCGGGAGCCTCTCCGATAGCGCCGGATCTCCCTCCGGGATGGCGCGAAGTCCCTTGCCCTGCTGAGATTGACCAGCCGCGCGTCGATGTACAGCAGCATCGAGGTATCGACCTCGCCGCCGTGAATCGGCAGGGTGCTGCCCTGCTGAGTCTCGATCGGGAGAGCGAAAATGTCCACAGTACGCACCGAGGCGTGCCGCGGTCGCACGGTGCTCAGCGCCTCCTGATGCGGTTCGTGGCCGTGGGCACTCAGGATCACGAACTGTTCGACGCCGCCCTCCTCCCACGAGCCCAAGAGGTCGTTGAGGAGTCGGTGCAGAGTCTTGCGGCGGATCGAAGCGGCGCCGGGGAAGGGCGACGCGGTGGGCGCGTTTACCCCATATTCTATCGTGGGTGCGCGTAGAACCCGGAACTCGGCCGAAAGGTCGTCGGCGAGGCGCTCGACGATGAGCGTGTCGCAGCCGAGCGGCAGATGAGGCCCGTGCTGTTCGGTGGTCCCCACGGGAACGATGAGCCTGGGGTCGCGGGCCAGGTGTGACGCTACCTCCTCGGGAGCGAGACGCTTGAGGAGTAACGGTTGACGGTGAGACGAATGCGAGCTGCTCATTGGGAACTGGCGGCGCTGGGGCAAGCCGTCGCACTCGGCCGCTGGTTGGTGGACCCGGCACTCGGCTGGGCACTGGCCATAGGCGCTTTGGGCGTCGTGGTCGTCCTGGGTGCCGTCATGACCCGCCGCGCCCTGCCCATCCTCACGGCCCTCGCGGTGATGGGTGTGGCTGCAGCAGCCATCGACAATGCCCGGGAAATGAGAGCGGTGGAGCGCAGCTGGCCGGCGACCCGGCGTGCGCTCGTGGAGCGGGCTAGCAGAGGGCTCGGCGAGGCGCTGGACCAGGCTGTGGAGCGGGCCCGCGCCGCGGCCGCGCAGGTCGAGCACGTTCGGACCATGCCTCGCGCAGCGGCGTTCAGAGAGCTCTCGAGCATGGTCTCCACCGCGGGTCCCGAGACGGGCGTCGCGGTGTTCGACTCGAATGGCGCTCCTCTCGTGTGGGCAGGGCGCCACAGGCTGGCGCCCGATATCCGTGGCCCCGAGCTGTCGCTTCGCACCACTGCATTCTACGCAGTCCTGGAGGCGCGTCGCCAGGCGGGCTCACTAATCGGCGTGGGGCAGGTTTTGCTAGCCGCGGACAGCGCGGTCCCCGACCGGGAGGGGGCGGTGGCCTCGTTGTTCGAGCGAAAGGCCGGAGCGTCGCTGGAGTTCTTTGCCGCCGGAAGCGCCCCAGCCGAGGAAGGCGTGCTCCACTACTGCGTGCCCAGGTGCCCTGCTGAGATGGGAGATGGGGGGGAAGTCCTGTTCAGCGTCAGGACGGTTCCGCCGGCTCAGGGGGAGCGCAAACTGGCGCTCGTGGCGGCCGGGGGGCGCCGCGGTACCGTGCTCGGCTTGGTGGTGCTGGTGCTGCTGAGCTTCGTGGGGGGAGCGCTGGGCCGCTGGGGAGGCTTGAGCGCCATCGTGGGGCTCCTCGTCCTCACCCCCGCCGGGCGCCACGTGGGGGCGGAGACTTTGTTCTCCTCGGCGACCTATTACCTGGGCACCGCCGGGCCGTTTTCTGCCTCCCAAGGAGCGCTGCTCGTGAGCGCAGGGCTGGGACTCGTTGGAGTGTTTTCGCTCGCGCGGAGAAAGGTGGGCGCTTGGGGGATGTGGCTCGCCGGTCTCATTGTGATCGCCGCTCCGGTAGTGATGCGCCATGCCGCGAGCGGCATCACGCTGCCCTTTGGCGAGATCGGGATCGGCTTATGGCTGAGCTGGGAGCTGGGCCTCGCGACGGTGGGCATCCTGCTCGGCTTGGTGGCAGGGGCGCTAGTGAGCCAGCGGTTCGGGAGACACCCGCCGACGGCTCTCCCGCTTGCTGGTGTCTTGGCGGGGGTCGTCTTGGCGGTCGTGGGCCTCCTCGTGTGGGATCCCGCGGGCTGGCCGTTCTGGTACGCACCCCTGTGGGTGCCGGTCGCGGCGCTCGCGATTCTGCCTCAGCCGCGGGTGCGCCATATCGTCTCGGTGGCGCTGGTCGCGGGGACCGCGGCCAGCCTACTCACATGGAGTACCGTCATCGAGGGGCGCATGCTCCTCGCTGGACGCGACGCCAGTCGGCTCAGCGAGGGCGATCCGGTCGCCATCGGGCTGTTGGATCAATTCGGAGGCGAGTTGGAGACCGCCCCGGTGCCGGCGAGTGGAGCGGCGCTCTACGCCGTGTGGAGGGAATCGCCGCTCTCCCAAGACGACTATCCGGCCGTCTTGACGACGTGGAACAGGGCTGGAGGTAGGATCGCGGTACTCGAGCTGGCCGATCTCGGGTTGGAGACGGCGCTCCTTCGCTTCTACGCCCGTGAGGCGATGGCGCAGGGTAAGCGAGTACTGGAGGTGGTGCACGGCGAAGGCGGCGTACGCTACGTGATCTCGGTTCCGCTCCAGGATCAAGCGGTGGTGACCGTTGGGCTGGCCCCCCGTTCCGAGTTGATCCCTCCGGTACGCGTCGCGCGATTCCTCCGCGGAGAGCGGCGGCTTGTGGAGCCGTACGAGATGTTCTTAGGGGAGGCTGGGAGCGCGGCCGATTCGGGCTCGCTCGAGTGGGAGAGGACGGGCTGGGTGGTGCGTGGCCGTCGGATTCTCCCTCTTCCCACGGGGGCTAGGTCTCTGAACATAGGGGTCAGTCTCGGCTCGGTGCCCCAGCTCTTCGTGCGCGGCGCGCTGGTGCTCCTGCTCGACTGTGCGGTGGTGGTGCTGCTCTGGCTCGTGGCGGACGCTCTGACTGGGCGCATCCGGGCGCAATCGCGCTCTCGTCTCGTGATAATGTTTCGGTCTTACCGCCTGCGGCTCACCGTCGCCCTGGCAGGGTTCTTCGTCACTCCGACTCTCGGTTTCGCCGCGTGGTCGGCCGTAAGGCTGCGTGCCGAGGCAGCCCGCAGCCGCGATCTCGTGACCCATCAGACTTTGAGTGACGCCGCGGGGTCCGCCGCCCAGCTATCCTTGGTGCCGCGGCCCGAGCTGAGCCTGCGTCTGGACCTCTTGGCCTCGCGCCTTGGGGCCGATCTCCTGTGGTACGAGGGAGGGGTGCTCACCGCGGCGAGCGTTGCGGTGCTAGACGAGCTGGGGCTTTTGGGCCGGTTCATGCCCCCCGAGGCGTATCGCGCCTTGATGCTGGAGGATGAGATGGAGGTCACCTCGAGTCAGCTGATAGGGGGGCAGCTCACCAGGGTGGGATACCGGTTGTTAGGGGGGCCGCGCGGGGCCGGACCGGTGCTGGCGGTTCCCAGGCTGGTGGACGTGACCGGCATACAGCACCAGCAGGAGGATCTGGCTCTGGGAATCCTGCTCGCGACATTCCTTGGCGTGGCGGCGGCGGCCGGCCTTGCTGCTCTCGCGGCCCGTTCCCTTTCGCATCCCGTTCAATCGCTTCGCGCCGCCGCGGTCGCCGTGGGCAGGGGCGAGCCGGTCCCTCCATTTGGGCCGGATATTCCCACGGAATTCGTACCTGTGGTGGACTCGTTCGAGCGCATGGCCAGGGATGTGCGTGCGAGCCAGGCGGCGCTGGAGACGGCGCGGCGCCGCACGGCAGCGGTGCTGGCGAACGTGGCTACCGCCGTCATTGCGGTGGATCGCGAGATGAAGGTGTCGATTGCGAATCCGAGGGCTAAGGAGCTGCTCGACGCTCGGCTCGAGTCTGGAGAGGCGGTTGCTGCGGTCACGGGGAGCGAGTGGTCGGCGCTGTGGAACTGGGTCCGTGAGTTTATGGGCGGTGGGCGAGAGCTGGACCAGCAGGAGTTCCTGGTTGGGACACGGCGCGTCAGGGCGCAGGTCGCGTCACTCCACGGCGATCAGGGAGGCTGTGTCGTAGCACTGGACGATACGACCGAGCTCACACATGCCGTGAGAGTGCTGGCTTGGGGCGAGTTGGCGCGCCAGGTGGCGCACGAGATCAAGAACCCGCTGACGCCGATTCGGTTGGGTATGCAGCACCTCCAGCGGGCCCGTCGCGATGGCAGCCCCGACTTCGACAGCATGCTGGAACGGACGGGGCGGCAGATTCTCTCCGAGATCGAGCGTCTCGACGCGATCGCGCGGGCGTTCGCCCGGTTCGGCGCGCCGCCCGCCGAGGCCGAGCCCCTCGAAACCGCCGAGCTCTCGGCGATCGTTGAGGATGCCGCCGATCTATACGCGCTCGGTGGCGGTACCCAGGTTCTTGTGCAGTCCGCCGAGCCGGTGGAGGCACGTGTCAGGAAGGACGAGCTGAAGGAGGTTCTGATCAACCTCATCGAGAATGCGCGTGATGCCGGAGCCGCGAAGGTGTCCATTCGGGTCGAGCGCGGCGCGGGAAGGCGACCCACGGTCGTGATCGAAGACGACGGGCGCGGCATCTCCAAGGAGCATCTGGTGCGGGTGTTTGAGCCGCAGTTCTCCACCACGACCAGCGGTACGGGTCTGGGCCTCGCGATCTGCAAGCGCTTGGTGGAAGGGTGGGGTGCGGAGATCGATGTGAGGAGCGAACTGGGCCGGGGGACGACCGTCCGTATCGTTTTTTGAGCCAGTCTCGGGTGGGACCCGACTAAAGAGCTAGCCGAAACATTCCGGCGGCTTCCGCCCGGTCGATCCCTTTGTCCAGATCAGGATGACGCCGCTGTACGCCTCCTCCAGTATCGTACGGCGGAACTCCATGGCTGCCCGATAGCCGCGGCGCACCTCGACGCACTGCACGTCGGCGGCGTCTATGTAGAACTGGAGCGGGGGTTCGATCACCGTCCCGTCAACCACGAACAGCATCTGGCGGAACGAGCCGCGTGCGGAGATCTGCTGCTCGTGGCGGCGCCCGGTCGTGCGCATGCCGGCCACAATGCTGCTGATGGCGGTCAGGAGGTCGCCGCGGGCCGGAAGTTGTTCTTTGGTCAATACTCTTCCGCCGAAATGCCAGGGCTCGGCGGGCGACTCGCCGGTCACCTCGAGCGTGTCCAGCTCCACCAGAAGTGGCGCGAGCCTGAAGTGGATCGTGGTGGTCGTGTCGGGCTTGATCGTGTTGTAGGGCGTAGTGATCGGCACGTACCCGACGATCTGCGCCCGGAGCCTCACGAGGCCCGGCGGCACGCCCTCGATGGTGTACTGTCCTTCATCGTCGGTGGTCGCAACGATCTCAGACCCGATCACGACGATCTCCGCTCCCGCGACCGGTCCACCCGTCACGGCATTCGTGACGACTCCCTGGATTCGGCCCGGGGCGTGGAGGAAAGGGGTGCCGAACGCCACCC
>JBHIEQ010000105.1:0-8695 GCA_046760725.1 Gemmatimonadales bacterium | reverse complement strand
ACATCAAAGAGAACGAGTCTTCTCAGCATCATTCAGAAGATACTCCGCCGAGGCCGGGTATCTGGGGTGTCCCTCTTGCCAATCGCACTGATCGTTCGATCGCCATCCCTGCGGCATTCTGAGCAAGCAGCTCTACCTGCACGGGCGGCTGGTCGGGAAGTTGAGCGGTCGAGACGGCGAACACCAAGTCGCCGTCGAACTGAGTTCCGGCGGGCGTGATCCGCCTGGTGACGGCGTCGGTGGCCATCGCCGCGACTTCCACCAGCTCGAGCTGCCCGAGATCCGCGTTCGTCGCGATGACGATGAGCGTCGTATTGGCTCCTGCTCGCCCGAAGCTCCCGCGCCGAACCCCGCCATCCGCAATGACCTCGCGAGCATCGGCGAACTCCCCGTCCCGGCGTGCCCCGGCGATGATGTTCCCTTCGGCGTCCCGCACGTCACCGAACGGATTCGTGACTGCCAAGGCGCCAACCACGAGATCGCCCCGCCGCTCCGCCCACGTACCCACTCCGCCCTTCATCGCCCCCTGCGGGCCCAAGACCTTGCCCACCGTGGCACCGGTGCCGGCTCCCACCGACCCTTCCTCCACCGTCTTGCTCGCCGCTTCGCAGGCGCGGTAGCCGTCTTCCGGGCCGGGCCAGCGGTCGGCCTTCCCCAGTGGTCCGAGATCGAACACGACGGCCGTGGGCACTATGGGGACCACGGCGATCCCGACCGAAAAACCGCGCTCCCTCTCCGCGAGCCAGCGCATCACCCCGTCGGCGGCGCCCAGGCCGAATGCCGACCCACCAGTGAGCAGAATCGCATGCACTGCGGGAACGAGATGTCGCGGTGAGAGCGCATCCAGCTCGCGAGTTCCGGTTGCCCGCCCGCGGATCTTCGCAGCCGCCCGCATGCCCTCCGGCGGACCCAACACTACCGTGCACCCCGTCGCGGCATCCTCCAGGGTGACGTGGCCGACGAGCAGCCCCTCCACGTCCGTCAGTTGGGGAGTGGAACGCTGCACGGAACGAGAAAATGGACGGCGCGCATGCCGATCCGAAACGCGCGTCCGAGGGCTATCCGGCTCCCCCCGCTGCGGGTGCCTTGTCGAGGCCCTTCTCCTGACACTGCTTGCAGAACGTCACCCCTTTCATGTTACAGATGAGACAGATGAACGTCCCGCATCCGTCACATGGATATCCCTCGGACGCGCGCTCCTCGTTGCCGCACGCCCTGCAGATCATGCTGTCGCGTTCCTCCATCAGACTTCCTCCGATAGCCCAGATGTCTGCCGCACGACCTCTTCAGCAATATGCTGCCCGGCACAAGCGAGTCCAATCCGACACGCTCGCGTCACGCCAGTTCTCTACGATCCAACGATCACGCTCAGAGCGCCGGGAACCACCTCCGCGGTGAAAGGCGTCACTCCGGCGGGCTCACCATCCATCTGCACGCGCAGCGTCTCCAAAGGGGCCTCGACCGTTATACACCCTCCCCGCATACGTCTGATCTTCTCATCGGACCCGGACCGACCCGTGAGAAGCCGCCAGACGATCTGCCCACCCTCGACCGCCGTCGCAGCGTTCAGGACCACCACGTCGAACGCACCGTCGTCCAATGCAATACCGTCGCCCAAGGGCAGGAACGGGGGGACGAGTTCGCCGCAATTCGCTACGAGGGCCATTACGCCATCCGGCTCGACGACCCCGCCGTCCACCGTGATGCGGTAGCTCACGACGTCGAGCTTGCCGAGCGCCTGCACGGTGCGGGCGACGTAGGCTCCGACGCCCCAGCGGCGCTTGGCCGCCCCCGTCGTGCGCGCCATGAGCTCCGCATCCAGTCCCGCGCCACACGCGACAGCGAAGTAGTGCGTGCCGTCTTCCCTCTCGACGCGCCCCAGATCTATTCGCCTCGGCGTCCCCCTCGCCACGGCACGAGCGGCCGCTCGTGGACTGCGAGGCAGCCTGAGGTTGCCTGCCAAGAGGTTCCCCGTGCCGCCGGGAATCAAGCCTACAGGTATATCACTGCCGACTATTCCCTTCACCACCTGCATGGTCGTGCCATCGCCACCGTACACGACCACCACATCCGCCCCGTCCCGAACACCCTCCCGGGCCAGATCGGCGGCGTGCCCCGGCCCTTCGATGCGCGCGACCTCCACGGACCACCCTTCCCCAGCGAGAACGGACGTGACCGTCTCCACAACGGCGGGATCCGCCCTCGCCGCCTCGGGATTGAAGATCAATAGGGCGCGGGTCACTAGAAGGCCCGCTCCCAGATAAAGTCGAACCCGAACTGATACCGGTCTCGTGCCGACCCGGTTCTCACCTCGCAGCTGCGCGACGGATCGACACTGGTGGCCAGCAGCCACTCCCGGCTCAGCCTGAACTCCAGGCTCGCTCCCACGTCGAGCGGCTGGGCTTCTTTCGGACAAATGCGCTGGCTGGCGGTGAGGAAGGCCGTCGTGCCCAGAAGGTGGAACTGCTTCCCCACTGCCATCTCCCAGCCCGAGAAGTCTCCCTCGGTCTCGCCGGGTCGGATCTGTAGGTAATCCAGAGGAATGCCGATGTCGGATATCACAGCCTGCTCGAGCTGACCGGTGAGCGCCCCCGCAACGCTCTGCGCGAAGAACCGGCGCTCCACGCCCCGCCTGCCGGCAAACGACTCGACGCTCGACTCCCCGAACAGCAGATACGAGATGATCTCGGTCTCTGAGATCGGAGGTCGCATGTCGCTGGAGAGCGTGAGCTCGGGCTCGTAGAGCGTCCCGCCGATATGCACGAACACCGTCACCGGTTGCCCCCGCGCGGTCCTGACAACGTGCCGGGCCTCGATGTCGAGATCGGCGTCGAGATCGGCGGTGCCGATGTACTGCACCTGCCCCCGCGTTACCGTGAACTCGCGCGTTATGGCAGGAACCTCCATGCGATAGGTGCCACGGGGGGTCTCCAGCGTGCCGTCCAGCCGATACCGGTCCCTCAGTTTGCTTACGATCACCTCCCCCGCTAGCTGGATGTTCGCCTCGCTCGACCGCATCCACATGTCGGAACCCATCTCGACCAAGAGACTGTCGATACGAAGGCTGTCCAGAAAACGGCTCTCGAATTCCGCGCCGAGTCCCTGCCGGCGAATAAGCGAGGTATCCACAACCTCCGCGAAGAGCGGATCCTCCAGATTGATGACGTCCTTCTCGACCAGGTCTGCGAAATACAAGATGCCGCGGGTAGCCGTCGCGCGACCGGTCAGCTCGGGGTTGTCCAGCGTGCCGGTCAACAGGAGATCACCGGACGCCGTGAGCGTCAGAAAGTCCCGGACGTCGATGGCATGGAAGTTCTCACCGGTAAGCCGGAGTCGGAGCACTGGCTCGGCCAACTCCTCCAGCCGCACGAAGCCCGCCACCCGGGCCGTGCCCGCGCCGCTCCGCAAAGTGAGCCGCTCCACCCGAATCGTGTCGCCCCGCAGCACCAGCGCGCCGTTCAGCTCCTCGTGACGTACCCCGAGAGCGGGGAACGATACGGCCCCGTCCCGCACCTCCACACGTCCGGTCAGCCTTGGCTCCTCCCAGCCACCGGTGATCCCGATGTCCGCCGTGAGTGTTCCCTCCGCAGCACGGATGTTGGGCACGGTGGCGTTCAGGAAAGCCATATCGACACCGTCTGCGACCGCACGTACCCGCAAGGGCCCCGGCAGCAACCGCTGCTCCACCGTGGTGAACGCCAGATCGAGAGGCAGTGACAGATCCGACCGGAGAATCTCCTGCCCCGCTCGATGCAGAACGACGTCACCGGTGAGTTCGCGATCACGGTAGGACAACTGGGCTCTCACGGTGGGCGCGCGGAATCCCTGGTAGAGACCGTCGCGCACCAGCGCCATGAGCTCGAACTGGGGGCGCTGGGCGGTGCCGCGGAGCTCGAAGGTGCCGCTCAACTCGCCGCCGGTCTCGCGGTAATCCTGCTGGAAGATCAGGCTCACGTCCTGCACAGCCAGGGCATCGACCGACCCTGACAGCCGGGCGGGACCCGAAAACGGCAGCCGTCCCCCCAGCGCAATCCTCCCGGCACTTCCCGGGTTGAACAGCACGACGCGCGAGAAGTCCACGCCACTATCCGACAGAACCACTTCCGCTCCAGGCTCCGCGAGCCAAGTACCGCTCACCAGCAGCAAACCGAGAGAGTCCACCGTCACGGTCCGCGCTCCGCCGCGCTCCGTGAGCGACCCGCCTCCCAGTGCCGCCCCGAAACCTCCGAACCGCGATCGCCCCCACCAGTGCAGCGAGTCAGGACGGCCATTGAGGCGAAACTCGATCCAGCTGAAGGAGAGCTCCCCCGCCGCCACGGAATCGACAGCGCCCCTCACGCTCAGGATGCGCGGAGCCGACGCCCAGCTCCCCTCCGCCGCCGCGTGCGAGACGAAGTGGTCCCCCCGGTGGAGCTCGCTGGCCTCGACGGCGCCGCTCAGCTCATAGTCGTCCAGAGAACCCGACACGGTCAGTACCACATCGACCGCCCCCGACGGCCTACCGGTCACCGCAGGATCGAGCGGTCCGAGCCACGAGACCAGCAACGGCTCCAGCACGCCGAGCGAGTCCACGCGGGCCGACGCGCGAAAGCTCCCCCGCCGCGGAATTCCCAACCCCAAGCGACCCGCCCCGGCGAGGCGCAGCCGCCTGGCGGTCACATCCACGGTGTCCACTTGCACGAAGCTGTCGGCCACTACGATCCGCGACCGCACTCGGCCGAGCCGCACTCCCTCCAGCCTGGCGCTGTCGAGGGAAAGGTCGCTTCGAATGAGGGGAGAGCCGCGACCCGGCAGCTCCGCGTCGAGCGACAGTCGCCCCCACAGTCCGGTTTCGGGACCGGCAGCGTTGAACTCCCCCAGATCCAGCGCGTGAAGCTCGATGTTTGCGAACCGCAGGCCAATCGTGTCGTCGCCTATCGACAGGAGCCCGGCCGTGCGCAGCCCACCACCTTGCCCCTCGATATCAACCACGATGCCCAGTGAGTCGATCCGTCCCTCGAGCGCGAGCCTTCCGCCCACGGTGCCCGCAAGACCGATTTCAGGGAAGCTGGTCTCGAGTCCCGCCAGGCGGAGCGAATCGAACACCACATCGGCCCATACTCCGAGTGTCTGTCCCGTCGCGTCCAGCCGGACGATTCCCACCGCACGCGTCTCCGGCAGTGATCTATCGGTGTGTCGCAGCTCGCCCTCGAAGGTGGGATTTAGCCAGGGACCGTGGAGTGTGCCGGTTCCGGATATCGATCCCGCCATGCGCACCGCCGGCAACATCCGGCGCACCGTCAGCAGACTGAACTCCGACTCACGCACGGCGAAGCTGTCGAACACAGCCCCTTCCGGCCCGCCCAGCGCGACCACGCCGGACCCCCGCAGACGACTGAGCGGCCAGCCCCGTACGAGCGAATCTCGGAACGTGACATCGAGATTCAGCTGGAGGCGATCCCGGGGTCCCAGGGACGTGAGCCATCCCCCCAAGCGTCCCGCCAGCGGCAACGTATCCAAGAAGCCGCGCACGAACTCCAGGTCGAAGTTGTCGAACTTGAGCCGTGTGTCCCCCGAGGCCCATTCATCGCCCGGGCCCAGCACCATCTCCAGCCGTCCCGCGACCCGGCCCCCACCGCGCGCTCCCTCGAGCACCATGTCTGTGGCGACCACCTCAACCACGTCTTCTCGTACGGTGCGCGCCACGAAGTCGCCCTCACCCGCGAGCCCGGGTGGAAGTCCTGGAACGAGACCGCGGATCTCATCGGTCACCGCGTGGCGGGCGCTGACCACCAGATCGAACGCGAGATCACCGTCCTTCCATGCAACGACGCCTCGTAGCGCTCCGCGCGACTCCCGCACCCGGAGGCGGTCCAACGCGAGCAGCAAGGAGTCACTCCATAGGATCACGCGGCCTCGTGCGCCGCCCACCGCGATACCGGGGTCGGAGATTCGCGCAGTCAGATCCCCGACCTGGATCAGAATGGCGTTCTCGCCGGGTGACGGGGAAGAAAGCCTGAGATACGGTAGGCGCGCCGACACGTCCTCGATTCGGCGCACGCGGAGTGATCCCTCCGAGCCCTCCGCCACTTCGTTGATGCCGACGCCACCGGGTCCGGTGGGTGTCTCGAGTCGCAACCGGCCGTCGCTGATCTCGACGTTGGTGAACGCGATCAGTGGAGGAGGGCCTCTTCGCGGCTCTCCACCGCCGGTCAAGGTACTGATGTTGAGAGGCCTCTCGGGTGCGGGCTGCACGAGTGTGAACCTGGGGCGCTCCAGTTGGAGCCGCCCAAATGAGAAGCGACCGCTGAGGAGATCCCGCACGCCGTACTCCAGGGAGACTCGCTCGACCTCCACCACGGGGATCCCTTCCGCATCGCGAAGCACGAGATCTCGCACCACCAGCCCGTCGAGGAACGATCCTCCGACCTCTGCGACACTCAGTGTACCGTTCAGAGCGTCGTTGGCGACCGACAGCCCGGCCCCCACGAGGAGCGCGCGTCCCGCATCGGTTCTCAGCGCTGCGGCACCAACGCCGAGAATCGTTCCCGCGAACCAGCTGAGAACGAGCACGCTTCCGAGCACCAGGCGATAGAGCATTAGAAGGCTTGCCCCACCGAGAAGTGAATACGGAACCGTCCGAGGAATCCCCTCTCGGGCTGGAACGCCGGATCCACGATTGACAGCTCGCGCTCCTCTTTTCGGTAGAGCACACTCCTACGGACGGCGCGCGGGTTGAAGCCGATGTCGAGTCGTACGGGACCCAGCGGTGATGCCATGCGGAGGCCGGCGCCGGGAGTGACCCGTACCTCCGTGAGATCGAAGTGCTCTCCCTCACCGAAGACCTGTCCCGCATCGACGAACAGTGCACCGGTGAGACGGTTGTCGAATCCGACGGGAAACCTGAGTTCTGCGTTCGCCACCACGAGTTGGTTGCCGCCGGTAGCCGATGTACGGATCACGCTGTCCTCCTCCGGCATGGCCTGATCACTGACCTCGATCATCCCGCCAGTGGTCAGGACGGTGTCGATCACGCGAACCAGCGGTCCCAGCTCGTTCTGCCCGAATCCCCTGACACTATTGGGGCCGCCCGCGTAGAATCGTTCCTCCGGCGGCACGAACCTGGCTTCCTGCCCGGTGAGCTGCAGGAACGGTCCGATGATGGCTCCGAGACGCAGGCGCCATGCGAACACCGACCTGCGGCCGGCTCGGTGGTAAGAGGCAAACTCGATCACTCCCTTGTTGAATTGGTTAAGCGAGTCGGAGCCGATGAAGCTCGATGCGTGTCGCAGCTCCATGGTCAGCCGACTGCCGCTCGTCGGGTCGAGCAGGGCGTTGGATCGGTCGCGGGCGAACTCAAGCGACAGAACGGAGCGTGTGCGCCTCTGACTGAACACCGCGATGTCCGCTTCCCTACACACATCGAAGAACGTGCAGTAGATGGCGTCGTCTGCCACCGTCTGGCCGCGGGACAGCGAGTACGCGAGGGTCACCGGAACGCCGAGCTCGGACTCCCGCGTGAGTGACAGCTCTCCGCCCACAGCCTCCCGCACGAACGCCTCAATCTCGCTGTGCCGTTCCGTAAAGAGGGACACCGTTGCGCTCGCGCGTCGAGACAGTACGAAGGGTTCACGAAGGCTCAACCTCACGTCGTAGTTCAGTCGCAGCCGCTGCCGGGGCTCATCGCTCAGCCTATTGCACACACTCCCTTCGAGGCCGGCGGAAAAAGCATCCTGGCTGCCCACGCCGATCTGTGAGAGACGGGCGGACAGCTGAAGCGAGCGCCCGCCACCCATGAAGTCATTGACCGTCCACGATCCCAGACCTCTGAAGCAGTCGATCGTTCCATACCCTCCGCCCAGCCGCATCCGGCGAAACGGACCTTCCGTCACCCGCACGAGAATCTTGACCGATGAATCCGGCGTGAACCCGGGGACTGAGTCAGCGATTCCCACCGTCACATAGTTGAATAGACCCGTGCGGTAGAGGTCGAGCTGGCTCCGCCTCAGCGCTTGCTCGCTGAATCGCTGTCCAGGCTGCGCGTCGATCGCCCTGCGCACAACCGCATCTTCGACTTCGGCGGTCCCCACTACTATCACGCTGTCAATGGTCACGAGCGGCCCAGGATCAACGACGAGATCGACTAGCGCGGTTCTGTCGGTGCGATCCTCGTCGAAGTTCCGGTACACCTCTACGAACGGATACCCCCTGTTGCGCAGCACCGACTTGATGCTGTCCACGGACGCCTGCAAGACCAGCCTACTGAAGGGATCCCCTACCTGCAGTGGAACGTTTCGCAACAGCCAGCGCTCGGACACGATCCCTTCGATTCCCGAGATCGAGAGAGACGTCACCCGCACCGGCTGGCCCTCGCGAATTCGAAAGGTGATGTCCACGTCGCGAGCGGACCGTCTGACGCTGGTGTCAACCGTCGCTTCGACGAAGCCGCTCACCCGGTAGAGACCCTGGATGCGCTGCACGTCGCGGCGGAACTCCACTTCGTCGAATAGCTTCTTTTCACCGAGCCCCAGTCCGCGGAGGCCCGGCCACCGCGCGAAGGCAGAGGATTGCGAAGTCGTGATGGATGTCCTGAGTTGAGCGTCGCTGATTGCCCGGTTCCCGTCGAACGACAGGCTGCGGACCACCGGGCGCTGCTCTTGGTCTTGCGCAGCGAGCGGCAGGGCGAAAGCGGCTGTGAGCAAGACGGCGGCTGCCG
>JBHIEQ010000104.1:0-8716 GCA_046760725.1 Gemmatimonadales bacterium | reverse complement strand
CGACTGGCACGCCGGATCGGCATCCGGCATCTGGTCATACAGACCGACGAGTTCTCCAACCCGGACTACGCCCGCAACCCGGCCAACCGCTGCTACTACTGCAAGTCGGAGCTATACGAACGAATGGAGCGGCTGCGGCCCGAGCTGGGCGTAGCCGTGATCGTTAACGGTGCCAATACCGACGACCAGGGCGATTGGCGGCCGGGCACCCAGGCGGCCAACGAATACCGGGTCCGCAGCCCGCTGATCGAGGCGGGGCTGAACAAGGCCGAAGTGCGCCAACTGGCCCGGCACTGGGACCTGCCCACCTGGGACAAGCCGGCCATGCCCTGTCTATCCAGCCGCGTCGCCTACGGCTTGGAGGTGACCCCGGAACGGATGCGGCAGATAGAGGCGGCCGAACGGTTCCTCAGGCAACGCGGGTTCCGCGACCTGAGGGTCCGCTACCCGCAGCCCGAGACGGCTAGAATCGAAGTGCCCGTCAGCGATATCGGGCGGCTGGTCGAGCCGCGGTTCAGGGCCGAGCTGGTCCAGTATTTCAAGAGTTTGGGCTTCAAGTCCATCAGCGTTGATCTGGAAGGGCTGCGCTCCGGCAGCATGAACACGTTCCTGCCGGCCGACGCCCTCCAGCTCGCCCGCCCCCTAGCCGACTCATGACGCCTCGAACCTGGCCATGTTGAAACTGCTGGCAGCCCTGGCCGGACCCATCTGCGCCAAGGAGCTGATCGAGCTGTCGCGGCGCGCCCTGGAGCCGAGTCTCGCACCTCCGTTGCACCGGCTCGCAGCGGGCATCGTGCTGCTCCCGGCGCTGATTCCACTCGCGGGCAACCGCCTCACCGCCTCGCGAGCGGGCGAGACGCTACCCAGAGATTTCGCGATCGACATCCTCCAGTCGGTCGAGCCCTACGCGGTCCTCATAACGGCGGGAGACAACGACACCTTTCCCCTGTGGTACGCCCAGGAAGTGGAGGGAGTGCGCAGAGATGTTACAGTCGCCAATCTCTCGCTCATGAACACTCTGTGGCACAACCGTCAAATCAAGCGACGCGATACCATCCCGTTCGATGCCGCTCGGGCGATCGAGCTCTACCGCGACAGGTCGTGGCCCCGACCCACGAAACAGGTGCTGAGTCTCACGTACGAGCAGATCAACGCGCTTCCGGGGCTCTATCCCCTCCGCCAGCCTCGGCTGTTCACAGCCGGCTCGCTCAAGGCCGTGATCACTCCCCGGGTGCTCGACCGCGCGGGGATCGTCACCCTCCAGCTAATCGCGGACAACCTGGGCGAGCGACCCGTTTACTTCTCGCGCACGGTGGGTGGATACGCCGACCAGTTGGGACTCACGCCATACCTGCTCGGGCACGGGTTCGCGCGCAAAGTCCTGCCCGACACCATTCAGCCGAGCGACGATATCGTACGCGTCCCCGGCCTGGGTCTGGTGGACCTCGAGCGCACCACCGCACTCATGTTCGACGTGTACCACGTGGATAGTGCCGCCCGGGACCGGCCCCGCGGCTGGATCGACGTCCCCTCCCAAGGGATCCTTCAGATGTACGGACTGCTGTATGCGCAGATCGCGAACTACCTCAGGACCGCCGCCTCCCCCGCGGAAGAGAACGTCCGGCTCGCGGAGCGTGCAGAAGAGCTCGCGGCCAAGATCCTCGCGCAAACGAAGTGATGCGCTGGACGAGGCTCATTGGCCATTGCTCATCGCCCCGATCTCAGCGCCCACCAAGACATTCCTTCCCGGCGCAGGCTCGTAGTAGCGGCCGAATCGCGCATTCACCACTACTGAGCCCGCGTGGCGCCGATCGAATAAGTTCAGGAGGCTTACGAACGGAGCCAGTCGCCACCTGCCGATTGAACCGTTCCAGCCAGCACGCGCGGTCACCGTCCACCACCCCTCGGCCATGGCCTCCTCGGTGTTGCGGTCGTCCACGTACATGCTGGAACTCAGGGTGTTGTCCACCGCGATCCAAAAGCCCGCGGCCCGGCCGTATTCCGCCGACACGTGGAGGTAATGCCGCGGAACTCCCGGTATCCGATTGCCATCCAGAGTGTCCCCCTCCACCTCGAACTTCTCGAACCGGTAATCGGCGTAGGTGTGCGCGGCGCTGAGGCGCACTCCCAACGTCGAGCGAAGGGCGACACGGGACTCGAGACCGCGGTGAGTCGAGGAACCCGCATTGCGATAGACCGTGCGGCCCGGCTCCGTCGGCGACTCGAACGGGATCAGCTCGTCGGTGACCTGCGCGTCGAACAGAGCCAGCGAGTACTCCATCACGGTCCCAACACGGCCTCGCACCCCCAACTCGAAGTTCGTCGCGTGCTGCGGCTCGAGATCGGTATTGAGACCGCCCGCTCCGTCCGGCCGGTTGATCAACTCTGTCGTGGTAGGCGTCTCGAACGAGGTCGCCACGCTCACGTAAGGTACGAATGACGGTGCCAGGCTGACGGTGAGCCCGCCGCTCGAGGAAACCGCGGACAGCGTGCGCGTACCGGAACGGTCCGGAGCAGTCGCATCCAGGCGCGACATACTGTCCTCCACGGCGAACCGGACCCTGTCGTACCGCATCCCCGCGGTGACGGCCGCCCCGCGGCCGAGTTCGAGCTCCGCCTGGAGGAACGGCCCAAGCTCGAACACCCGGTCCATCTGGTAGAGCGTCACGATAACCGGATCTACGGGGTCCCGATTCGTGCGTCTGTCGCGCTGCCACTGCGCATCCAGGCCCGCGGTCAACAGTCCGCCGACACCGCCCGCGGAAAACGGCAGGCTCGCCTGGGCTCGCGTACCATACGTCCAGCGCAACAGCTCGATCACTGCGAAGGAGAGCGGATTGTCGATCCAGCGACGCAGCCCAAAACCGGTCACTTCCAGAGCACCTCCCCCGGGGAACCGATGTCTCAGCCTCAATCCACCCTGACCCTGCTCCACCGCCTTCCGCGCGCCGAAGGCCAGGTTACGAGCGCTGGCCTGCGCGGGTGCCGAGTCCATCTCCGCCCTGGTGAGGGATCCCGGATTCTGTGCCACTGGATTGTCCGACAGGCGGTATGTTACGAGGAGCTCCGTGCGCTCGCCGAGCGGCCGCACGATGCGGGCACCGACGTGCCTGAGATCGATCGCGCTGTGTTCCCGGAACCCGTCCATCGTCGTGCGCGACACCGTCAGGTGGGCGCTACCCGCCCCCAGCGGAGCGTCCACTCGACCCTGCCACTTGAGCATGCCGAACGACCCGATGCCCGCTCTCACCGCCGGACGCACGTGGTGAGGCCGATCGGTGATCGACGTGAGGCTCACCACACCGCCCGCCGCGTTGCCGTAGAGTGCCGAAGAGGCGCCTGTGAGCAACTCCACCTTCGCGATTTCGCCCAGCTCGATGTTGGTAAGCTGCCCCTGGCCGTCGGGAAGCGTCTGCGGAATCCCGTCGAGCAGTACCCGCACTCCCCTCACCCCGAACGCCGAACGCGCCCCGAAACCGCGGATCGAGACCTTCTGGTCCTGAGCGAAGTTATAGCGGTTCTGGACGAGAATACCCGGCACCTTTGCCAGAGCCTCGTCGAGTCCCAGCGTCGCTCTCCCCCTCCTCAGCTCCTCGCCCTCCAGAACGTGAATCGAGTAGGGAACGCGATCGAGCGGCCGATCGGCGCGTGTGATCGACACCACGAGAGGCGGCAACAGCGCCCGCGGGAGCGTGTCCGCCTTGGCCGTGTCCTGTGGTGTCTGCTGGGCATGCAGCGATCCCGGGGCCCAGCCGAGCACCAGGCAGAGAAATGCGATGCCGGGCGATCGAAGGCGATGGGCCGCGGGTGATCGCCCTCCCCCAATGATCCGCATGCGCACTAAACTAACGTTCGCTCCCGTCGCTCGTTCCTGCGCCCAGCGCACTGCGTACCACACGCTGCGCGCTAGGCCTGCGCCCTACGCCCCGCTTGACGCGATCCCCGTCTGGGTCAATCGTTCGCTGAGCCAACCGACGTCAGCCGGAGAGCCATGTCACCCCGACTTCGAGTTATGCTCGTGCCGCTCATCGCGGGCTCGGCCAACGCCCAGGCGGTGGCGCAGGATCCCGTGGCCGCGGTGCGGTCGTATCGTGAGAGCCACGAGTTCGCGATCGTCACGGAGCTGCGTGACTTTCTCTCGCTCCCCAACGTGGGAACGGACCTGCCCAACATCAGGCGCAACGCGCAGGCGCTCGTCGCCATGATGGAGCGACGCGGGATCGAGACGCGCCTCTTGGAAGCAGGTGGTCCACCGCTAGTGTACGGCGAGATCGGCGACCCCTCGCTTCCCACGATTCTGTTTTATTGCCATTATGACGGCCAGCCGGCCGAAGCCGAGGACTGGGCCCAGGATGATCCCTGGGTTCCCGTGCTGCGTACGGCGGCGATCGAGGACGGGGGGACCGTCGTTCCGGTCTGGCCCGACTCGGGCGGGAGGTTCCCACCCGAGTGGCGGCTCTACGCCCGCTCGGCGAGCGACGACAAGGCACCGATCGTGGCTCTGATGCATGTGCTCGACGCGTGGCGCGAGGCCGGGATCTCTCCGCCCAATCAGATCAAGTTCCTGTTCGAGGGCGACGAGGAGGTGAGATCGGCGTACCTTCCCTGGGCCGCCCGCGAATACGGCGATCTCCTGGCTGCGGACCTCGTCGTCATGGCCGACGGGCCGATCCACCCTACCAACCGCCCGACCGCCGACTTCGGCCTCCGGGGCATCGTGAACGTTCGGCTGACGCTCTACGGACCCGTCGTGCCGCTTCATTCGGGGCACTACGGCAACTGGGCTCCCAATCCCGCCATGCGGCTGGCACAGCTACTCGCTACGATGAAGGGGGAAGACGGCGAGGTCCTGGTGCCGGGTTGGGAAGACGGGATGGTGCCGCTGGGTCCCGCGGACCTGGCCGCCCTCGAGGCGTATCCTCACGACGACCCGATTCGGCGCGAGCAGCTGCAGCTCGGCTCTCTCGATGGGAACGGTAGTCCGCGCCTGGCGCTCGTGAGCCGGCCATCGCTCAACGTGCGGGGCCTGAGGAGCCTGTTCGTCGGCTCGCAGGCCCGGACCCTCATCCCGGACGTTGCGATCGCCGAGCTCGATCTTCGTCTCGTGGCCGGAATACGACCCGAGGATCAGGTCGAGAAGCTCGTGCGTCACATCGAAGACCGGGGTTATACTGTCGTGCGGTCCGATCCCGACTCGGTCACTCGGGTGAACACTCCGCGCCTCATCAAGGTCGAGTCGGGGAGCGGCTATCCCGCCGGACGCACGCCACTCGATTCTCCGGCTGCGCAGGCTCTCGTTCGGGCTCTGAGTGGGGCCGGGCTGGGCGTGCCGGTAGTGAGCCCTACCATGGGTGGTAGCGGCCCGGCCTACGTCTTCACCGACATTTTCGGCGCGCCGTTCGCCGCGGTGCCCACCGTGAACCACGACAACAATCAGCACGCGGCGAACGAGAACGTGCGACTGGCGAACCTCTATCGCGGAATGGAGATACTCGCAGCGGCGGCAAGCGCGCGACTTGCCCGGTGATGCCCGCAGTCCCCGCCTCGGCGCGGGACATTATTCGACTCGCGGCACTCATGCTGTTCGCGTCGGCCGGCTCGCTTGCGGCACAAACGGGAGGCGTGGCGGGAGAGGTGAGAGACTCCGCGACCGGAGACGGTATCCCGGGTGTACGGGTGGAGATGTATCGGGAGACCACCATTGCCGCGAGGGGTGTGACCGACGCCGCCGGCCGCTTCTCGTTCACGGGCATCCCTCCCGGCGACTACAGCTTGGTCTTCTCACGCATCGGATATCACCAGCGCACCATCTCGGGCGTGACCGTAGCGGAGGGAGAGACGGTGCTGCTCGCGCGCATCCGACTCGTACCGCAGGCGCTGGTCCTGAACCCGGTGATCGTCACGGCCTCGCGCGCGGAACAGAAGGTGCTGGAGGCGCCCGCTTCGGTGTCGGTGATCGAGAGGGCGGCGATCGAACGCCGCCCCGCCCTCACTCCCATCGATCACGTTCAGGCAACGACGGGGACCGATGTGGCGACGACCGGTATCACGCAGCATGAGGTCGTGGCGCGCGGGTTCAACAACGTCTCGTCGGGAGCGCTGCTCACACTCACCGACTACCGCTATGCCCACATACCGTCTCTCCGAATCAACCTGTTCAACTTCATCCCGAGCAACAGTGAAGACATTGAGCGTATCGAGATGGTGCGGGGCCCCGGTGCGGCGCTCTACGGTCCCAACAGCGCGAATGGCGTGCTGCACCTGTTCACCAAGAGCCCGCTGCGATCTCCAGGGACGGTACTCAGTTTGGCCGGTGGTGAGAGAGCCGTAGCACAGGTGGCGCTGCGGCACGCCCGGGCGTTCGGGGACGTGGGCGTCAAGCTCTCCGCCCAGTACATGCGGGGACGCGATTGGCCGCACACCGACCCTGTGGAGGTCGCAAACCGCGCCAGCGCCCTGGCGGGGGGCGCTGATGCCGACACGCTGCTCATAGGGCGTCGCGATACCCTCGTGGAACGCGTCGCCGCCGAGGCGCGGCTGGATTGGGAGCCATCGCGTACGACGTCGGTGGTGGTGTCGGCCGGCCTGAATCACGCGTCCCGCAACGTGGACATCACGCCTGTGGGAGCCGCACAAGTGCGCGGATGGGACTACATGTTCGCGCAGGCCCGCGTGTCGCATCATTCGCTGTTCGCTCAGGCTTTTATCAACGCGAGCGATGCCGGAAACACGTATCTCCTGCGTACGGGTCTTCCCGTCGTGGACCGATCGAGGATGCTGGCCGTGCAGCTACAGCACGGAACGACGCTCGGTGCTCGACACCGGTTGACCTACGGCGTCGATCTCCAGCGCACCATTCCGCGCACGGGCGGCACCATCACGGGCCGCAACGAGAATGACGACACCATCGACGAGGCGGGCGTGTACCTGCACGCAGAGAGTGAGCTGACACCGGCCCTCGATGTCGTGGCCGCTGCCAGGCTGGACCATCACAACCGGCTATCGGACCCCGTACTCTCGCCGCGGGCTGCCCTTGTCTTGCGGCCCTCCGGCATTCACAACTTGCGGCTCGCCTACAACCGGGCCTTCAGCACGCCCACCACCAACAACCTGTTCCTCGATCTGTTCGCTGATTCCCTGCGAGCACCCACGGGAATCGCGTTGCCGTACGCCATTCGCGTGACGGGCGTCCCCTCGACGGGGTTCACCTTCAAGCAGACCTGCGGCGGTCCGTGCATGCGCTCGCCCTTCACACCCCCTGCGCTTGGCGGACCCGGCGCCTGGCTCCCCGTGGAGGGGACAGCTCTATGGCAGGCGGTCGTGGACTCTCTCCTGCGGCTGGGAGTCGATTTCTCCGGCATTCCGGCTCCGACGCCCTCGGACGTGGCAACCCGGCTGTTCCTCGTCGACGGGCTGACCGGACAACGCTCGCCCCTCGACAGCCTCGCCGATATTCCGCCGTTGCGACCTGCCATCTGGAACACACTCGAGCTGGGTTACAAGGGCGCACTCAGCGAGCGAGTCCTGATCGCCGTGGACCTCTACCGCACGCGCGTCACCGACTTCACAGGGCCGCTGAAGATCGAGACACCCACCGCGCACTTCGATTCCACGACTCTGGCGAACTATCTCGCGCAATTCGTGCCGCCCGACTCGGCCGCAACACTTGCCGCCCTCGCTCAACTGCTTCCGCTCGGCACGGTCTCACCCGAAGAGGCAACCGAGCCATGGGATCTGCTGATCACGTACCGGAACTTCGGGGATCTCACTTTGTACGGAGCGGACCTCGAGATCGCCGCGATCCTGACGCCCGCGCTGACTTTGCGAGGCAACTACTCGTGGGTGAGCGACGACTTCTTCATCGACGCAGTGACGGGCGACAGCGTCGCACTCAATGCACCCGCCAACAAAGGATCACTCGCCGCCCGGTACGCCGCTCCCGACGCACGCATCATGGCCGAACTCAGAGGGCGGTTCGTCGCGGGCTTCCCTATGAACTCCGGGGTTTACGTGGATAGCGTGCAGTCCTACACCACCGTGGACGCGATGTTGGGGTACACACTGGGAGCCGAACCCCTAACGACCGTGACCGTTTCGGCACAGAATCTCATCGGCTGGCAGAGTGGGAGACCATTCGCGCTCTTTGACCACCGGCACCGGGAGTTCGTGGGCGCCCCGGCACTCGGCCGCATGGTGCTCGCCCGCGTGAGAGTCTCCTTTTAGCGCCGCCCGACCGCGGCGAGGACCGCCACCGCGACGCCCCCCCCGACCGCTCCCCACACGAAGTCCCACAAGCTCGCGCTTCGATAGACCAGAGGGCCCTGGAGCAGCTCGACGAGGGCAGCCAGCACCGCAGCTGCGCCGAGAGCTGTTACCGCCGGCCGCGGTGCCACGACACTTGCGTTCCAGTACGTCAGCGCCGCGAATCCACCGAACAGGACGAAGTGTACGGCCTTGTCGGATCCGGTCGTGACCGACGCCAGCTCGTACGCGGCACTGGGGAGCGGCGCGAGTGTGACGAACAAGAGCCCTAACAGATACGCGATCAGAATCGCCGACCGATGCCTGCCGGCCTCCTCCAGTGCACGTCGCAAGCGGTGCCTCCTCATTGGCGCGCCCTGAACATAACACCGCAATGCCAGAGTCTCCGCGCACCGTCTGCATGCCGACGCCTCTACCCAGCGGCGCGGCGCGGCGACTATCTTGCGCGAGTCGA
>JBHIEQ010000103.1:0-8741 GCA_046760725.1 Gemmatimonadales bacterium | reverse complement strand
GACGCCGCCGCTCAGCGAGGCGAGAACGCGCGGCCCCTGAACGGTGAGTGCCACGACGGCGTCGGCGTACTGTAGCGTGTCGCCGGCTATCGCCGTAACCCCGCCCTTCAACCGCATGCCGCGAAGTGTGTAACGCAGTCCGGCGTTCACGATGCCGAGCCCGAGCGACGACTCGTCCACGGCGCGCACGGCGCCCAACGACGCACCGATTGTGCTCAGGAGCGATCCCCTCGTGACGGCGACCACGGGGCCGGCCGCCCCACTCCCGCTCCATGTGCCGCCCGCGAAGTTGTTCGCCTGCCCGCCAGCCGCGACACCCGCGGCGAACGTGCCACTCAGTGGGAAGACCGCTGTGCCGTACGTCCCGAGTTGCGTCGCCCACTCGCCGGTAACGAACTGTGAGAAGCCCGCCTCGATCGCCCCAGCCGCGCTGGGCGAGAACGCGCTGAAACGCGCCGACAGCAAACCGGCTGTGCCGGAGATCGAGTCGGCGTACCGCGCATAGCTGCCGCCGGCAAGAACCGACACCTGTTGCGCGGCGAGCGGTCCGGCGGTTGCCGTGAGCGTCGCACAGACGAGTGCGACGCCTCTCACGGCTTGCGAGGCCGCCTGCCGGGTGGAGGCCGGTCGGTGATGGGCCCGCGGGCCGGCGGCACGAATCCGGGACGCTTTCCCGTGGCGCCCACGCCTGGGGTTACAGGGATCGGGAGGCCGCCACCTTCGAGGATGCGCCGCGCTATGTCGCTCATCGGCACGCCCCGGGAGATGAGTTCAGTCACGGCGGACGGGAGCTCGAATACCTGTTCGGGCGGCCGTCCACCACCGTAGGCGTCGCGAACCGCCCTGACCGCGGCAGCGGTTTCCAGCCCTTGCGCGGCGAGGGACGCCGCCACTGTAAGGCCTGCGGCCGCAGCCTCCGGAGTCGGTGCCGCGGCGATGACCTCTCGCACATCCTCCGATGTCAGGCCCCTCCCCAACCCTTCGGCAGCGGCGGCTACCAGGGATGCCGGCGGTGGATCGTGGCCCGCGGCTACCGTCACATCCCTCGCGGTCCCGAGGCGACCCGAGAGCTCCGTGAGCACGGTAAGGACGCGCTCCAGGGGGACCCGTCCACGTTTGGCCCAGCCCTCGAGCGCCTTCGTAGCGACAGGTTCACCGGGGAGGCCTTGCCGCTCCGCGGCCGCGACAATCGCCGACACGCGATCCGCGAACTCCTGCGGTGCTCCTCGCGCGATTAGCTGCTGTCGAATGTCGGGTGCCTGTCCGTAGAGCGGGCTCGCGAGGAGAGCCACCCCGAACGCGACGCTGACCCCGACTCCGAGACGACTCACGAGCGCACCACTCCCCGCGGTCCCACGACGATCACGCTGTTCGATTGTCCGAATCCGTCGTCCACCTGCGCATGAGCGGTGGGATCGGGGATCCAACGGGTGTCATCCACGACGAAGAGATACTGGTGCTCGCCGAGACGGAGCGCGATCGTGCCCGTCCAAAGTCCCGTCGCCGGGTTCTTGGTCAGTGGGCTCGCGTCGGGGCTCCAGTCATTGAACGAACCCGCCACGGCAACGTGCTCGGCATCCGGCGCGCGGAGCTCAAACCGCACCAGGACCGTCTCCGACCCTTCCGCTGGCATCACAGCAGCTCGCTCGCCGCTCGACGCTTTCCGAGGTCCCAGCGTTGTGAGCAGCAGCGACCAGAGCGCGATGAACGCAATGACGGCCGCGGCAGCCAGGGCTGGCCGTACGGGGACCAGTTGTGGTTGCATGAACCATCTCCAGATGGAGCGCCGAGAAACCGGCGAGCGACGCGCCCGGACCGCTGCCATGACCGCCTGGTCCACCGCGGGGCCCGGCACCTGCATATGCTCGCGATAGGCGACGACCGCTTCGTTCAGATGGTCGGCAATCGCTCGCTCCCGCGCGTCCGACGGCGCCCCCGCTGCCCCCGCCGCCCCCGACTCGCCGTCGAGATATCGCTGGGCCTCGTGGCTAAAGCCCTTCTCGGAGGTCATCGCAGATCCTCCAGTCTCCGCTTCAACTCATCGCGGGCCCGGTACACCCGCATCTTCAGCGCGTCCTCTCCCGTATCGAGCAACTCGGCCATCTCGGCGTATGAGCGTCCTTCGATGTGCTTCATCACGAAAGCCTCCCGCTGCTCGGGAGTGAGTGCTTCGAGAGCCGCTTCAATGGCACCCTGAAGCTCGCCGCGTTTCAGCTCGCTGTCGGCACCGCTCCCTGCCTCCGCCTCGACTCCGTTCAGTGGTACCTGGCGGCGGGTGCGGCTCCTGGCGTTGTGGCACTGGTTCTTGAGAATGCGGAAGAACCACGCCTTGAACCTGCTCGGGTCGCGGCAAGATGCGAGTGACTCGAACGCACGGATGAACGCCTCCTGCATGGCGTCTTGGGCGGTATCGACGTCCCCGTCAACCATGGCGACGGCGTACCTACCGAACTCCCCGCGGTACCGCTCCACCAGAACGCGGAACAGCTCGACCTCTCCCCCGCGCACGCGGCGCACCACCGTCACGTCATCCAGGTCCATCCTTTCAGTCAAGAGACCGGTTCTCCTGGTCGAAGGTAACGCGACCGGGCGTGGCGAGCCCGGAGCCGGCCGAAAAGTAGGTCACCGATTCGCCATGACCAAGCGAGCGTGTGTGACGTGCGTCACGCGCACCCTGTGCGGCAAGTCCGCTGCGTTACCTTCCCACGGTTGCCGAGGTCTAATCCACAGCCGGCGTAGATATCCGGTACGAGCGTAGGTGTAAACAGTCAAACTCATGAGCCGGAGTCCTTGAATATGAGAACCTCACCGTTCAAGATGTTGCGATTCCTGGCGGTACCTCTGGCGATGGCCGGAGCGACGGCATGCGGCGATTCGACGGGAACGGGCGCGACGCTGACCGTAGCGCTCACGGATGCCGCCGACACCCTGCTTCAGAGCGCCGTCGTCGAGATTGGTGAGATCCAGATTATTCCGGCGTCGGGGTCACCCGTTACCCTGTCCACGGACGGCGGCACGCACGACCTCCTGGCGCTCCAGGGCGGGGTCACCGCCGACCTGGCAACCCTGGACATCGATCCCGGCACCTATCTACAGCTCCGCATAGTCGTAAGCGCCGCGACGGTCACACTGAAGCCCGGACTCACCTTCAATGACGGCACGGATACCAAGGACCTGGTTGTCCCCAGCGGTGCCCAATCAGGCATCAAGATCAACCTCGACGCCGCTGACGGAGATGCGGAGAGCGAGGGAATCGACATCGTGGCCGGAGAGACGATTCTGGTCGTGGATTTCGACGTATCGCAGAACTTCGTTGTGCAGGGGAATGCCGATACGGCTGCGGGGATCAACGGTATCCTGTTCACACCGCTCTTGAGGGCGACGGTGAGGAACGTAGCCGGGAGCATCGCTGGAGCGGTCACTACTGCTGCCGACGGAAGCGCTGTGGAAGGTGCCACGGTCCGAGCAGTCCAGACACAATCGGGGCTCATGGAGGAGCTTCAGACTGCGGAAGCCACCGCTGTAACGGACGCGGCTGGTAGCTACCGGATCATGTTCCTTGCGCCGGGTTCATACGAGGTGACGGTTGACAGCCTGACGACGGAGCCCGCGTCGCGCTCGGTTACGGTCGGCGAAGGTGAGGACGTGACGGGCGTGGACTTCACGTCCGGCGGGTGACGCGGGCCTCGCGCACAGGGCGAACGACCGAGCGCCATCCCTCTTCACAGCAGCCCGAGGACCACCAGGCCCACGGCCCACGCAGGAAACAGGGCGAATCGCCAGCCCGTGGGTCGGGTAATGGAGACGGGAAGCAGCATTAGCGCCGCCGTGAAGAGGAGCCCTCCGGTCGCGACGTTCGGACTGGGCTCGAGGAAGAAGAGCGAGGACCAGAGGAGCCCGACGATCGTGGTGGGCACGCCGACGAAGCCTTGATCGGCGTGAGACTCGAGGTTGAAGTATCCGAGGCGCGTGAGTGCCGCGGTCAAGTACACCAGCGCTGCGAGCAGGAATGCGCCGCCCTCCGCCGGGGTACCGGGGCTCGTGAGGGCGATAAGGCACGCCACGGGCCCGCCGCCGAACGCCACGGCGTCAACGAGGCTGTCTAGCTGGATCCCGAACTCCCGTTGATGGCGACTCCGGAGGAACAAGCTCGCGAACTTGCCGTCGAACATGTCGGCCAATGCTGCCAGCGCAATCCAGCTCCCCGCACCGGCCCAGCTTCTCCCCACCACGGCGGAGTGCACGGCCATGAGCCAGGAGCCTGCCGATGCATAGCTGAGCAGGTTGCTCCAGTGAACGAACCCAAGAGGCGAGGACGGCATCCGCTCCCCCTCAGATCGCCTTCCGGAACGTGGCGTAACGCTGCGTGACACGACCAACTCGACGAAACCTGTTGATGCTCTCGTTCTTGACGTTAGATCTCCTCCACCCTCCGTGTCCGTCGAATCGCCCGAGGTAGCGGTCGATCAGACTGAGGAACAGCGCTCTCCACGCCGCCCCACCCCGGTAGCTTGGGGCGACTGCCACCGTCTTTGCCGAGAAAGTCAGGGCCGACGGGACGATGCTGGGCGGCGTCTTCATGCCGTCAGGATTGCACAGCCGATGGATGAAGTTCGGATAGGACAGAGCGTAGCCCACCAGATCGTCCCCCCGGAACAGGCAAAGCGTGGAGCAGGGATCGTCCACCATCCGCAGCACCGGCTCTACCTGGGCCCGGAAGATCTCGAAGTCCACCGGGACGAAACGGTTTGCATCGGGCCCGAACACCTCGCGGGAGAGCTGCCACGCCTTCGGTAGCATCTTCTCCAGAGAGATCTCGTCCCTCCGGAGAAGCCTCATCCCCGAGGCTTCGATCTCGCGCAGTGTCTCGGGGAGCGCGGTCAGCAGCGAGCGCTGCACGTCCTCGTTGAGCAGCCCCGAGGTGGACTCGTCGGCGATCTCCCAGCCCGCCCGCGCGAAGAGCTCCGGGTAGTAAGGCCGGTGATAGGGGTCGCCGACCCACCGCTCCTCGGTGTCGCTGAAGGTCAGGAACTGCCAGTTGTGTAGGGCATTGAGATCGATCGGACCCAGCAGCTCTGAGGCGCCGAACCCGCGAGCCACGCGCTCGGCCTCGTTCATGAGTTCCGCGAACGACCCCGCGTCCGCGGGGCACTCGAAGAAGCCGAAGAACCCGAACGACAGCGCCTCGCACCGCCCTACTAGTACCCGCGCCACATCGCGGCCCGAGTCGTCCTCGGCGAGGATCAGCTCGAACCGGTAGTCGGGCCTCTCTGCATAGTACGAGAGCAGAAGGCGCTCCGTGTCCTTTTCGGCATAGTAGTAATAGTCGTCCCGGTAGATCGCGTCGCGAACCTCGACGAAGCGAGCGAGGCCCTCGCGCTCCTCGAGGAGCCGTGTGGAGGGAATACGCACGAGTCTCATGTAGCCCCCACGGCTTCGCTCCTCGCGAGTTCCACGGTCTCACGAATCGCCCGGATCACCGGCTGGGGCCGCTCGATGGCCATGTAGTGGCCGCTGTCCTCCACCAACACGCGACGGCTCCGCGACGAGAGCCGGAGTAGCTCGGACTGAAGCACGTGCCAGGCGGACCTCATCTCCTCGAGAGACACACCGGGGGCAAGCTCCCGATCGGAGTCGGTAAACAAGTTCGAAGTGAGTACGACCACCGGGAGGTCGCCGAGGTGTCCGACCTCCGTGACCTGTCGCTGGCTCACGGGCAGCGCGGCCAGCTCGCGCAGCGCGGTCCGCATCGTCCGGCTCCGGAAGCAAAGCTGCCGCGCGAAAGCGGCCGTCTCCTCGGGGAAGTGCTCGAACAGCCGCGTAGTGGGGACGAAGCCCAGTGCGTCCGCCAGGCGCAGCCCGCCGATCGGCGCGATCCAGCGGGCGACTCTCAAGCTCAGGCGGACGAATCTCCAGTAGGTGCGGGGCAGGCGCTGGAGTCCCTCCTCATGGGACGCGTCCACTAGGACAAGGCCGCGGACTTTCTCGGGGTTGCGCGCCGAGAACAGACGTACGTTGAGGCCACCGAAAGAGTGTCCCACCATGACGTACGGCCCGTCGATCTCGGCCGTCTGGAGCAGTTCCTGGAGTTCCTGCACCATGACGTGGCTCGTCCGCCCGCCTCGACGCGGCTCGCTCCAGCCGTAACCCGGGCGGTCGAACGAGCACACCCGCGTGAACCGAGCGACCTCATCCTGTACGAGGCTCCAGTCGAGGAGCGAGCTGCCGAGCCCGGCATCGAGGACGACGGTCGGCGAGCCCGCCCCGCAACTCAGGAGGTGAATGTCCCCACCGGCGAGCGGGACCAGCCTTCCCGGCGGATTCACGGGCGGGACCTCTGGGCCGGGGGCCGCGACGGTTCGGAGTCCGGTTCCAGGATAAGGATCTCGCCGGTCCCTCCGTCCACGCGCAGACGCTGGCCCGTGCGCAGGCGCTTCATCATCCCGCCGGTGATTCCGACGATCGTCGGCACGCCGAGCTCCCGCGCGACGATGGCCGAGTGCGAGAGCAGGCTGCCGCGCTCGATCAAGAGCGCCGAGCAGAAGGGATAGAGCGGGAACCATCCCGGATCGGTCCGCACGGTCGCGAGGATCTCTCCTCTCACGCCCATAGCTTCCTGGATGTGGCTGGCGACTCGGACCACGCCCTCGACGACCCCGGGGGAGCAGGGGATGCCACGGAGCATGTTGGGGTCGTCGTCGCCCGTGCTGTCGGCGCGAAGGAGGTTGCCCTCCGCGAGGATCTCCGGGAACCGCGCCGATGCCGCGACGGATCCTACGGTCAGAAAGCGGTCGGGGGGCGCGGACCCGCGCCGGTAGTCTTCGAACTCACGTTTCCGTGCCTCCACGATTCCGCCGAACTCTGTCAGTAGTGACCGGCCGTCGCTGAAGGCCAGAATCTCGTCGAGGGTAAGGTAGAAGACGTCGTCCGCGTGGCTGATCGCGCCGAGCTGCACCAGGTGACTTGCCATGGCGCGGAACAGCCGTCTCACGATGCCGAAGATCCGCGTGCGCAGAAAACGGAGGTTCTCGCGATGCCGAATGGCGCGTCGAGCGTTCCGGAGCACCCAGAAGAAGAGGGCGCGCCGCAGTCCGCCAAGGCTCTGGCGCACCCTGGTCTCGGCGGCGAGCCGCACCTCGTCCTCGCGCCGCTCCATGGCGCTCGCGTCCAGCTCACCGGCGCGCACGTAGGAGCGAAGTACGTCGATGAGGAAGCTCGGGTCCTCGTTCAGATCCCGCGCCTCGAGCTTGAGCTCGTCTGCGCAACGGAAGCCATAGCGCTCCAGATAGTCGAGCAGCAAGCGGTGGATCTCCGGGCTACGGGCGGGCATCTCCTGCCAGAGGGCGGCCGGGGAGGTGGCAAGTAACCAGTCGCGGAATCCTGCGTCCTCCCCGTTGACCCTGGCGGCGATTGCCATGAGGAGTCGCGTCGGCTCAGTGCTCTCAATGTCTCGCTGGCCCGAGAGGAGGTCGTTCTGAAGTGATGACGCGTCGCTGCCCGTGACCCAGCGCCGAGTCAGGCGCTTGAGCAGCCCGAAGAAGACCATGCAGAAGAAATCGGAAACGAGCGGCTCGACCCACCGGGCCAGAATCGCCCGCTCGAGGGCGCGGTACTGACGCGTCTGCTCGGGAAGGGAGAGACTCCGGAAGTCGTGACCTCGGACCCCGGCATACACAGGGTCGAAGCGCGAGCGGAACCGAGCCACGGCTCGGTCGAGGAACAGGAAGTAGTAGATGATCCGGGCCGACATGCGCGCGAGCTCGCCTAGCCGGTAGCGCGGTGGTCTTACGAGGAAGTCGAACTGCTCCGCGAGATCGGGCCGAAGCTGTTGCTTCAAGCCCATCATGGTCTCCATGAACTCGCGGTTGTGCCTCGTGCCGGGGATCAGCGAGGTCAGGTGGTAGTACTGGATCAGGTTGTAGTAGACGCGACCACGGATCAGGCCCAGGAGGTTCTCGAACAGCACCTGCTTTTCCTCCAGGATCCGAGTCGGGATACCCATTGCATCACACAGGCGCTCGTAGACGACGCGGTAGCAGTGGCTCACGAATGTGAAGGTGAGGGGCAGCGTGATGCCGCCGTAGCTCTCGGTGATGTTGGAGTTGTCCCACAGGGCGGGCGTCTCGCCGCGGACGGAGCTGTGGAAGAATCCTTCCGGCGGGAGCGTTGTGATCGGTCGCGTCTGAAGGCAGTACAGCGTCCCGCCTTCGCGCGCCCACTCGCAGTCCTGTGGCCGTCCGAATCGCTCCTCGAGCGCCACGGTCATGCGCGCGACCTCCAGGATCTGGGAGTCGGTGAGTGACGGGCTGCCGCGCAGCCCTTCCGGCTGCTTCACGGTACGGACGCCGCCCTCCGGCGCGGCGCGCACTGCGAACGGCTTGTCCGCGATCTTGGCGGACACAACGGAGCCGTCCCGTCGAACTTCGTAGTGGTCGGCGTCGAGCTCGCCGCTCACCAGACCCTCGCCCAGTCCGAAGACCGAACTCACCAGCAGCGCGTCGCGGTCGAGCGGCTTGACCGGGTTCCGGGAGAACGCAACGCCCGCCGCGTCCGCGTTCACCATTACCTGGACTACGACCCCGACGCGGATTCCCTCGAGCGATAGGCCGCGGCGCATTCGGTAGGCGAGGGCGCGCTCGGAAAACGCCGATGCCCAGCAGCGCTTGACCGACCGCAGCACCGCCGCCGGTCCCTTCTGATAGAGGAACGAGGAGAACTGTCCCGCAAAGGAGTCTTCCGGG
>JBHIEQ010000102.1:0-8765 GCA_046760725.1 Gemmatimonadales bacterium | reverse complement strand
AAACCCCCTTCTCTCTTATCCCCTCCCACTGCTTGACCCCCCCGAAAGCCGACGCTACGTTCCTTTGCCGCAGGGAGTTAGCGCTCCCCCGGGCCCTGGTGGTGGAATTGGTAGACACGCTGTCTTGAGGGGGCAGTGGCGCGAGCCGTCCCGGTTCGAATCCGGGCCAGGGCATCCCTCCCCTAGGCCACCGTAGCTCAGTGGTAGAGCTCTCGATTCGTAATCGAGCGGTCGTCGGTTCGAGTCCGACCGGTGGCTCTTGGTCCCCCAAGAAACGGCGTCACAACGTCCCTAAGACTCGGCGCTCCGCCGACCCACAGCTCCGCTGACCCACGCACCCGCACGCCAGCGACCGAGTCTATGATCGTGAACACCGCCTCCATATCAGGTAGCCCCGTGTTCATTTCGGCACGCAGCAGGTACGTGCCCGGCGCAAGCGGGATGCTGTACTCGTAGGGCGGCTCGGGGTTCTGGGCGAGCGCGACGAGTTCGTGCACCACCTGGAGAGAATCGGACGGCGCTATGTGGAAGTAACGGACAGCCGCCGTGCAGGCGTAATCGGTCCCTCGCATCGGTACCCGCTCGTCACCGCGCAGAGCGCTCAGAAAGAACAGACAGCCGTAGGCGCTGCTGACAGTGAGCGAACCCCCGGTCGGGTTGCGCAGGGTGTAGATGGCCTCGAGCGTATCTCCCGGTAGCACCGAGTCTGGTTCGACGGAGAAGCTCTGCTCTACGAGATCCGGCCACCGCGAGGATTCCGTGACACCCTTGCACGCGGTGAGTGCCCACACCGCGGCCATGACAAGCAAGAAGCGCAACTCGGCAGGGAGCATCCAGGGAAACTGCATAGCTCGGCCTCAGTCTCTGCTACACCCCTCAGCAGGCGCGACTGCCGGCACGGCTTGTTGAGCCTCCAAAGCGACCGGCCTCCACACCTCCCGGCCTCAGCGCACTACCACGCTGCGAACAGCTACCAGAACGGTATCAGCCGGTAGGGTCCTGCCCACAACTCGGATCGTCGCCGTGCCCGGCTCTGCAAGCTCCACACTCACGGCATGCTCGAAGTGCAACAGTATATCAGGGCATCCGCCGCCTCCGACCCACAACGAGTCGTAGGGGTCGATCGCGGCCGTGAGTCCGTCCACCGACACCTCGGTGAATCCCTTTCTGTGACAACCCCCTCCGTACGTCCTTACCGTGACCATCGCCGGTGTGCCGAGAGTGATCGTGTCGGGGACGTCGACGACGACCGGGTCACCATAGAACTCGATGGTGCCGCGTCGGACTTCCCAGTCGGGCTCGAGACCACACGTGGCCAACGTGACGGTTGCGAGGCCAGCGAATAGCGGAGGCAACCAGCTGACCGCCGACCGGGTACGGTCGCGTCTCACTTGGGCCTGCACGACAACGCGATCTCGTTCGCCTCTTTCACCGGCACGGAGTATGCCTCCCTAACTGCCTAGCCGTCAACCATCGCCCGCTGGAGGCGAATGACAAACCACGGACCCCGACCGCGCGATCGCCGACAACTCGCTTTCCGCTTTTTCCGGGTCCGGAATGCGGCATATTGAAAACGACCCGTCGCCTAACGCCCGGCGGGACTTGCGAAGGCCGGCATCGTCCCCCACCATCAAGCTGTGGCAGGCTTCGCACCTCTGTCCCCCGAGGACAAAGAGACGCTGCTGCGTCTCTCGCGGCAGACCCTGACCGACTACCTCACGAAGGGCGACCTTCCCCCGCGCAACACCGACTCGCCCGCACTGCTGGAACACCGCGCGAGCTTCGTCACCCTGAGAAGGCGTGACTCGGGAGAGCTGCGCGGCTGCCGCGGCGAGGTCGTGGCACGCCAACCCCTGATCGAATCCGTGGCCCACATGACGGTCTCATCGGCGGTGGACGACCCGCGCTTCCCGCCGGTCACCGCTGAAGAGACCCCCGACATCCACATCGAGATCAACGCCCTCACACCACTAGCGCCAATCCTGCCCGACGAGATTGAGGTCGGACGCCACGGCCTCATGATCATCGCGAAAGGATCCTCGGGTCTGCTCCTGCCCGAAGTGCCGGTGAGATATCAATGGGACCGCGATCAGTTCCTCGCTGCACTGTGCCGCAAGGCGGGCCTACCGGAAGACACCTGGCGCGCTGAAGACGCGGTACTCTACGGCTTCGAGTGCGAGATCTGGGGCGAGAGTCCCCCTCCTCCGATCCCCAGCGAAGTCCCGCAAGGACCGAGACACGGCTGAGAGCGACGCGCCGCAACACTTGCGTGGGCGGCGATCGCCGTGAATCATCCTAAACCGTGAGCGATCCCCGACCGGAGACAACCGAATGTCCAAAGCCACCCTGCTGGCCGCATCACTGGCCCTCGTCGCCCCCACCACCATGAGCGCTCAAGAAACGCCCCAGGCCGAGCCGCTCGAGATAGGAGCGGTAGCACCCGACTTCGCGCTGCCGGGAGCCACTCGCTACGGTGTCCTCGCCGAGCCCGTGCGCCTGAGCGACTTCAAGGGCAAGACGGTCGTGCTCGCGTTCTTCTTCCGCGCCAGGACCCGCGGCTGAACGATCCAAATGCATGCGTACCGTGATCAGTACGCAACGCTCTTCAACGACGGACAGGACGTGATCCTGATAGCCATCAGCGCGGACCCCGTTGAGGACCTCTACTCCTGGGCGCGGGACGATCAGTTCCAGTTCCTGATGGCCTCCGACAGCGGTGCCGCGGTGGGAGAGATGTACGGCGCCCTGGCCTCCCGGCCCGGCATCACGAACCGCAACCTGTTCGTCGTGGGCCCCGACGGAAAGATCGCATACCGCGCGGTCCCCTTCCGCGAGATCGACCCTACAGCGTACGACGAGCTGGGAGAGGCCATCGGAAGGATCGCTGCGGCAGGGCCCTCCTAACCGCCTCGTCGATATCCTGATCGTCGCCCGTCCCGGTGTAAACGACTCTTCCCTCAGCGTCGAGCACCACCACGTACGACGTGGTGGGCGCCATGAATGCCCGTACCGCGCGCCCGCGCGTGTCCCACAACACAGGGAAGGACAGGGGATGATCATCGAGATGCCGGCGGATCGACCGCTTCGTCTGGTTCACCGCCACCGCCACGGCGAAGAACTGAACCCGGTCGCCGTACTCTCGGTGCGCGGCCTCCATCCGCGGCAGCAACGCCTCGCACAGGGGACACCACGTAGCCCAGAACTCCAAGAGGAGAGGCTTCTTACCCACGTAATCGCCAAGATCGACGGGATCGCCGTCCAGGTCCTCGATCTCGACCGCGGGCGGGGTCGAACCCAGCGCGATGCCGATACGGCTCTCCTGAGCCATAAGCTCCGACTGCATTACGGCGCACAGCGCACCCACCAGTGCCAAACCGCTCGCCCTGAAGACAGTTCGTCTCACCAAACCATCCCGGCCTGGATGAAGTAGTACTCCGCCATGACCAGTAGCACGACACCGGCGCCCTTCTTGATCCACACCATCCACCGCCCCGACCGGGGCAGTGCGCTCAACGTGCCTGAGGAGATACCCACCGCCACCAACAGCGCGGTCATCCCCAGCGAGAACACGAAGAGATAGATGAATCCCAAAGCTCCACTCCTGGTCGCGGCCACCCACGTGAGCACCGCCGCAAACGCGGGAGCGCCGCACGGCGCCGCGACGATCCCCGACGTCGCACCCAACACGAAGACGGCCGGGTAAGATCCCGCCCCCAAACTCCCGCTCCACCTGAGCAGCCGCGAGGGGGCCGACACCGGAACCACGTCCAACATTGCAAGGCCGAACAGCATGAGGAGGTTCCCGACCGCGAACCGGGTCCACGGATTCGAGGCGACCGTCCCGAACAACGTACCCGTCAGACCGGCCACCAACCCCATCGCCGCGTACAGCAACGCCAGCCCCGCCACATACACGAGCGTGAGCCCCACTCGTCGCGCGTGGCCCGCACGGGTGTCCGACGCACCCACCATGAGGCCGGCCGTTATGGGTATCATGGGATAAATGCACGGCGTGAGGCTGGTGAGCACCCCCGCCCCGAACAGCGTGGCGAGCGCTAACAGCGGCCGGTGCTCGAGCGACTCGCTGAGCTGCAACAGCAAGAGCAGCGATGCAAGCATGGCAAAAGATAGTGCTTGGCATGTACACGACCAATCCGGCGAGCGGCAATGGCTCCCGCGAGTACACCAGGCGATATTGCGAGCTGGAGGACGCCCGCGGCCGCGCACACCGCTTGGCCGATTCGGTCGATGAAGACCGGGCGGAACGGACGGCGACGGCCGAAACTTAGCGGGGCGGTGTCTCGTATTGAGACATCGGAAGGAGCGTTGTCATGGAACTTCTCTGGCTCTTGGCCACCGGCGGTGTCTCGCTGTTCGGCTACTGGAAGACGCGCCAGTTCGTCCGCCGCCGCCTCCGTTTCGTCGATGCGGTCGAAAGACCGGGCGCGCCGCTCGTTGCGGGAACCGTCGCCGCTCTGGCCGCCGCACCGATCGCCTGGTTGCTTCCTGTGATCGGGATCACAACCGCTGTGGTCTTCGGCGCCGGCGTCGGAATCGGTGTGCATCACGGCGCCAAAGACGTGAAGCGGCTGCCGGGGATCTAGACACTTGCGTGATCCGCCCTCGGACATAGTATTGCTCTCCTGCAAGAAGGGAATCAAATGCCATCGCGGGACTCCACGGAGAGCGACATGTACGACGAGCCGTTTGACTTCGATAGAGCGTCGGAAGCCTACCGCCGCTTCAGTGGAGCCGAGCGCCGGGGCGCGGGTCGCAGGAGCGGAGCCGATCGCCGGATCTCCGAGCGTCGGGTGAACGTGACGGGAGCAGCGATCGAAAGGCGCAGCGGCATCGACCGGCGAGCTGAAGAGCGGCGCAGTGGACAGGATCGGCGCTCCATCGAAGAGCGGCGCGACAGCGCCTGGGACGCCTTGGACGGCGGCTGACGCAGCCGAATGCCCAACGCCCATTGGACAACGGACATTGGACATTGAACATTCGCGCTAGCGCAACCGCCTCCCCCGCACAGTCCGCGTAGCTTTACCCACGATCACGTCCCACGGGACGAAGCCGAAGAACCTCCCGTCCGGCCACCCGATCATGTCGCGCGTATCGGACAAAAGCAGCACCGAGTCCGGCGGCACGACCCACGGACCCCAGGTGAACAGGTCGTCCACTAGCGCCAACGGCGAGTGACGCGCCTCGGGCCGTAACACCTGAAACGGCCACCCCGCGAGATCGCCGTTCACGTACAGAGCCCCTTCCTCCATCCGCACAGTGTCGCCCGGGATCCCCGCCAGACGGCGCAACACGTGTAGCTCGCCGTCCTCGTCCTGAAAGCGAAAGATCACGAGATCGCCCCGCTGGAGCTCTCCCGGGGGCATCCACACCAGGAAGTACTCCTCGGCCCTGAGAGTAGGCTCCATCGACGGACCGGTCATGAAGTAGATCTGGGGAAAGCGCGTGCCCAGCCGCGTTGCCACGGCAAGCGAGAGCGCGAGGAGCCCGAGCATCCCCCAAACCGCGAACCGGATACGCCGCGCCGCTCGAGGGGCCATCACCGCCCCAGGATGTCGGCCAGAGCCTCGGCCAGGGCGGGAAAACGGAACCGATACCCGCTCTCGAGCGCGCGCCGCGGTACGACGCGCTGAAGCTCCAACATGGCATGGGCCGCCTCCCCCAGAACGAGCCGCAAGAGACCCCCGGGCATACGCATCGCCGCGGGCCGCCCGACCGCCCGACCCATCGCCCGCGCGAACTCGCCCACCGTCACGGGATTCGGCGCGGTCAGGTTGATCGGGCCCGTGATCCCCTTGTCGAGTGTGTGCAACACCAATCCCACATGGTCCGCCACGTGGATCCACGACCACCACTGGCGACCGTCGCCCCAGGGCCCGCCGAGGCCGAGCCTGAAGAGCGGCAACAAAGGGTCGAACGCGGTGCTCCCACGCCCCAACACGATCCCGCTCCGGAGGAGCGCCACGCGAGTGACATCCTGGGCCTCGAGTGCCGCACCCTCCCACTCCACCGCGAGCGTCGCAAGAAAATCGGACCCGGGAGGGTCCCCTTCCGCAACGATGTCATCTCCTCTGGGGCCGTAGTAGCCGATCGCCGAGCCGGAAAGAACCGCCCGGGGCCGCGGCGAGGCCTCCCTCCCCGCGGCGGCGAGCCGCCGCGCGCCTTCCACCCGGCTCGCGACCAGGACACGCTTGCGGGCCCGCGTCCAGCGGCGCGCCCCCTTTACGATCGGTGCCCCCGCGAGGTGCACCACCGCGTCCGAGCCCGACACCCAGCGGCGCCATTCGCCCGCCGCGGCCGGGTCACCGCGCACCACCGTGACCCCGGAATCGCCCCAGAGGTCCCGCCCGCCGCGGGAGACCACCACGCACTCGTCTCCCCGGGATCGGAGCGCTCCAACCAGATGGCTCCCGAGAAAGCCGGTTCCCCCGGTGATCAATACTCGCATGAGAGGTTAACCCATTATCTGACAAGCACTTATGAGATCGCTCCAGGGGTTGGCAACCCCTGTATCTGCCCGTAGCTTTAAGTGGAGCCCTGAACCGAGGGAAAGCTATAGAGAAACGGGGTAAGTGACACGGCATCCCGCCGGCCTCCCCATCCGTGCTCCTGCCTGGGAGGGATTGTGAAGGTTCGTTACATCACGCACCTGTCCAAGCTCGACGGCCTGAGCGAGAGCGAACGCCGCCGGCTGGAGCCTGTGGCCGACAAGTTCGCCTTCCGGCTGAACGATTACTACGAGAAGCTCATCAACTGGAACGATCCCGAGGATCCCATTCGGCGGCTCGTGATTCCCGACGAGCGCGAGCTGATCCCTTGGGGCAAGCTGGATGCGAGCCACGAGGCGAGCTACACCCCGGTGCGCGGCTGCCAGCACAAGTACTCGGACACGGCGCTGCTTCTGGTGAACGAGGTATGCGGCGCCTATTGCCGCTACTGCTTCCGCAAGCGTCTGTTCATGAACGAGAACGACGACGCCAACCTCGACTACGGCGCGGGCCTCGCATACATCAAGGAGCACGAGGAGATCACCAACGTGCTGCTCACGGGGGGCGATCCCCTGATCCTCTCGACTCGGAGACTCCAGCGGATCATCGGCGACGTGGCGGCCGTGCCGCACGTGCGCATCGTACGGATTGGCACCAAGATGCTGGCCTTCAACCCGTTCCGGGTGCTGGACGACGATGGTCTCGTCAAGATAGTGAAGGACGTCTGCGAGAGCGGCACCCAGATATATCTAATGAACCACTTCGACCATCCGCGTGAGCTCACTCCCGAGGCTCGCGAGGCGGTGAGACGCATGCTCCAGGCGGGAGCCGGGATGGTGAATCAGTGCCCCATAGTGCGCGGCGTGAACGACCGGCCGACCACGTTCGCGAGCCTGTTTCGCGAGCTCTCGTTCATGGGCTGCCCGCAATACTACGTCTTCCAGGGGCGTCCCACGGCGGGTAACGAGCCCTACGAGGTGCCGATCGTCGAGGGGCTCGGGATCTTCCTCGAGGCCAACAGACACGTCTCGGGCCTCGCCAAGCGGGCCCGGTTCGCGATGTCGCACCGTACCGGCAAGATCGAGATCCTCGGTGTGGACGACCGCTACATCTACATGCGGTATCACCGCGCACACCGTAAGGTGGACTACGGCAGGATGGTGGTGGCTCTCAGGGACGACGACGCCTACTGGCTGGACCAGCTCACGGTCGTCTCGGGACCGGACGCAGCGAAGGAATCGGCGAGGCGGTATCAGCCCAACTAGGCGCCTAGCCGACCCCTACCCTCACGTCCACCGCGATCGCTCCGGCTCCCTCCTCGAGCGCGATCAGCGGATTCACGTCCAGCTCCGCGATCTCGGGGTGCCGCTCGGTTAGCTGCGAGACACGGAGGATCACCTCCTCGAGCGCCGCCACGTCACGCGGCGCCTCTCCCCGCACCCCCTCCAGCAGCCGATAGAGGCGCACGCCCCGGATCATCTTTCGCGCATCCGCGTCGAGCAGCGGACCCAGCCTCAGCACCACGTCGCGCATCACCTCCACGTACACTCCGCCCATCCCGAACATGATCATGGAACCGACACGGGGAACGCGCGTGGCACCCACGATCGTCTCCGTCCCGCGGGGAGCCATCCGCTGGACGAGCAAGCCCGCGATGGGCGACCGGTGAGGGGCGATTTGCGATTGCCGATCCGCGCTCGCCGATTGTCGATCCGCATCCTCCAGTCGCGCCGCCGCCGCCTCCACCTCCGCCGCGCTCTCGAGCCCGAGTACCACTCCCCCCACGTCTGTCTTGTGCACCACTTCCGGGCTCACCAGCTTGAGCGCGACCGGGAAACCGATCGAACCCGCGGCACGTGCGGTGCGCTCAGCCAACGTTCCGGAACCGTCCTCCTCCACGAACTCCCACGGCGGGATCGTCACCCCGTAGGCCTCGAGCACCCTGAGCGCGTCGGGCTCGCTGAGCCGGGTGCGCCCCGCCTGGACCGTGCGCTCAATGATTGCATGCACGGCATCGTCGTCCGCGTCAAATGCGACAGGCTGTCCCACGGGCCGCCGCGCCGACTCGCCATAGCTCCACATCGCGCCCAGCGTCCGCGCCGCCGACTCGGGGAACGTGAATGCGGGTATGTGCGCCCCCTGCAACTCGGCCACTCCCGCGGGCAGACCCTGGCGACCCATGAGTACGGCGAGGAGCGGCTTCTCGGCGTGACGCTCGTTCACGCGGACGATCGCCTGCGCGACGTCCTCGGTCTGGAT
>JBHIEQ010000101.1:0-8794 GCA_046760725.1 Gemmatimonadales bacterium | reverse complement strand
TGCGCCCTCCCAGCGCGGCCGGGTTCAAGAGGTGATCGTACCGGCCGGCGCCTCGGTAACAGCGGTGGCGGAGACCCTTGAAGCTCGCGGGATCGTCGCGTCAGCCGATCTGTTCCGGTTCTACGCCCGTATCTCCGGCAGGGCGCGCGCAATCCAGGCGGGAAGCTATCGCCTCACCCCGGGGCTGTCCTCCCGCGAGACAATCGAGCAACTGTTGAAGGGGCGCCCCGCGGAGCGTCTCCTGGTCGTCCCTGAAGGACTGATGCTCACGGAGCTGGCGGGGCTGGTCGAGGACCGTCTCGCGATCCCGCGAGATTCATTCCTCGCTGCAGCGAGCGACAGCGCGCTGCTCGCCCGCCTGGGAATCACCGCTCCGACCCTCGAGGGGTATCTCTACCCCTCCACCTACAGCGTACCGGTGGGCGCCACGGCCCGCGCAGTGGTGCGCCTCATGATCGCCGAGTTCGACGCCGCGTGGCGGACCGAGTGGGATGGGCGACTGGACTCACTTGGCATGACTCGCCACCAGATCGTGACGCTCGCCTCCATCATCGAGGGCGAAGTGCGCCGCGACTCGGACAGGCGCTACGTATCCTCGGTGTACCACAATCGGCTGCGGCAGGGTATGAAGCTGCAGGCCGACCCCACGGTCATCTACGCCATAGGCCGGCGGCGCCGGCTGTTCGAGCGAGACTATCTCGTATCGTCGCCCTACAACACCTATCTGATCGACGGTCTGCCCCCCGGGCCGATAGGTCAGCCTTCCCGGGCGAGCATCGAGGCGGCCCTATACCCCGAACGAACCGACTTCCTCTTCTTGGTGGCGCGGCCGGACGGGCAGCACGTTTTCTCGCGCACTCTCGCCGAGCATCGGCGAGCGGTCCGCGAGATAAGGCGCCTGGGCGGACCCCAGGGAACCCGGACTCGCTAGACCGCCAGATGCCGATCGACTACGCTCCGCAGCTCGCGGGCGGCTCGCGCGATGTCGGAGGTACTGAAGAGTGCCGAGCTCACCGCGATCCCCGCGGCGCCGGCGGACAGGATCTCGGGCGCGCGCCCGACATCGATGCCGCCGATCGCGATCACAGGAACGCCTTCGCGCGCTCGCCCCGCAAGTCTCCTGAATCCGTCTGTACCGATCGCAGTACCGGCGTCGCGCTTCGTGCTCGTCGTGTAGATCGAACCCACGCTCCAATAGTCCACGTCCTGCGATGCGGCACGGCTGGCTTCGTGCTCGTTTCCGACCGAGATCCCGATCCGGAATGGGGCGGGTGCGAAGGAGCGAATCTGCCCGGGCGCCAGATCGTCACTCCCGACGTGAACCCCCGCCGCGCCCGCGATCCATGCCACATCCGCACGATCGTTGACGTACACCGGCACCGGTAGTGCCTGGAGCAGCTCTTCGGTCAGGCGCAACAGGACCGAGGCGGAGGCATGCTTGTGACGCAGCTGCACGGCCGTGACTCCGCCATCTACCGCAGCGCGGCAACCACTGACGATCTTCCGCTCCTCCAGTACGGGCGGACCCGCTATGGCGATGAGACGGATATCACGCGGATCCACGAGAAGACCTGATGCCGGTTAGAGGTATCAGAGGGGCGACGGTCGTTCGCAAGGACACTCGCGAGGAGGTGATGCGCGCGACGCGCGAGCTGCTCCAGGCGATCGTGTCGGCCAACGACGTGAACGTCGAGGACGTGGCGAGCGTGATCTTCACTGTCACACCCGACATCCGCAGTGAGTACCCCGCCAGGGCGGCCCGTGACCTCGGCTGGACCGACGCCGCACTGCTTGGCGCGACCGAGATGGACGTGCGCGGAGGACTCCCGCGCTGCATCAGAGTGCTGCTGCACGTGAACACCGATCGCTCGCCGCATCAGATGAAACATATCTACCTCCACGAGGCACGCACGCTCCGTCCTGAAAAGCGTTGACACCCCCACCGGTAACCGCGAGCTTGATCCACATGCCCCAGGCCCGGGCCGCGCCTCGCAGTCGCTCCTCCGAGATCAAGCGTGTGCTATTGGGCCTCCTCCTCGCCAACATCGGCGTCGTGGGGGCCAAGTTCATGATCGGGATCGGGACCGGATCACTCGCTGTCTTGGGCGACGCAGTACACTCCACCGTCGACGCGATCAACAACGTGCTCGGTCTGGCAGTGATAGTAGTCGCCGCACGCGAACCGGACGAGGATCATCCTTACGGTCACAGTAAGTTCGAGACACTGGGCGCATTGGCGATAGTTGTCTTCCTTTCGGTGAGCGTGTTCGAGCTGGTGAAGGGCGCGATCGCCAGACTGGCGACCGGCACCGAGCCCCTCCAGATCAACGAGCTACAACTCGTCCTGCTGCTTGGCACGCTCGCCGTAAACATCGTTGTGGCCAGTTACGAGTGGCGGCGTGGCACCCAGCTCGGTAGCGAGCTCTTGCTGGCCGACGCTGCCCACACCCGGGCCGACGTCTATGTCACGATCGGCGTTCTGACCGGCGTGTTGCTGTCCCGCGCAGGCTACGCCTGGGTGGACCCCCTGGTCGCACTCGCCGTGGCTGGGGTCATCACGTGGATCGCGTACGGCATCGTCGCGCGGTCTGTCCCCGTGTTGGTGGACCAGCACGCAGCACCGTCTGACGAGATCCAGGCAGCGGCCGAAGCAGTCTCGGGTGTCGTACGGGCCTACTCCATTCGGTCGCGCAGCGCCGGTGATCAGAACTTCGCCGAGGTCACGATCGCGGTGGATCGGCGCGCAAGCGTCGAAGCCGCACATCGCGTGGCCGACGCGGTCGAAGCCCGTCTCCGCAAGCGATTGCCGCTGGACGAGGTGATCGTACACGTCGAGCCATGCTGAGCCACCCGCAGGCCCAGCCCGGGCACGGACGGCAGCAGCGATCCCTGCGTCAAGAGTACGAGGAGTTCATCCTTCAACGGATCGAGGAATTCAAGGAGCGACTGTCACGCGAGGAGCTCCTCGCGATCGCAGACGAAGCGGTGCGCGAGCTCGAGGTGGAGGCCGAAGACCAGCTGGTGCTGACAGAGGTGCTCGTCCTCGAACATGTCGATCGGTTGATCATGCGCCGGCTTAATCTTCCCACCTTCCGACGGTGGCGCCCGCGTCATCTTCGCCTCCGCAAGGCACAGCGCGAGCCGCGGCACTGGGGCCTCGATCCCGACTCACCGCTGGCGTTGACGGCGACCGCATTGCCGGAGGATGGGGTGGCGCTGGTAGTGGGAGCCGGAGCAGCACCCGCCGCATTCTTCTTGGCGGCGCACGACTGGCCCGTGCTCTTCATCGACAGGGAGCTGTCCACGGTGGAGGCGGTCGAGACCCGGGCGGCGAGCGAGGCCCTGGCGGTGCGGTTCCAGGCCCTGGTCGTCGATCTGGGAGAGTGGTTCCCCGAGGTGGATCCGACCCTGGTCGTGATGGACGGCACAGCGCTGTCGGCTCTCGCCGCGCAGCGCCGGGAGAAGTTCTTCTCGGAGTTGAAGCGACACACCGCCCCAGGAGGGGTTCACTACCTAATGCCCGTCGACAAACGCAGGGACGCGATCCCTCTCGGACCGAGCGCGCTGAAGTCCCACTATGGGGACTGGAAGACGGAGCGTATGCGACTCAAGAACGGCACCCCTTGGTTTGCAGCGGCCAAGCCCGGCCACGCCCCCTGAACGCCGTGGGGCCGGCAGCGGACCGGCCCCTTTTGCCTCTGTTTCAGCGACTGCGACCTCCACAGGCTACCGTTTCTTCTTCCGCCGCGTTGCCTTCCTGGCCGCCTTCTTGGTCCTTCTTCCCTTGGAACGCTTTGCGGCCTTCCGCTTGGTCGCCTTTTTGGCTCTGCGACGTGCTGGCATAGCAAGCCTCCTTGCAGGGTTGGGCACCCACCGCTGTTATGGGTGCCGTACTCGGACGGCTCCAGTGCCGCCTCGACAGACGCTCCGCTTCGCTCAACTCGACCACCCGGCGCGGAGCCGCCGGGGGCAAGCTAGGTCACACTGCGTCCGACACCGACGTGAAGTGGAAGTCCCGCACCACCAGAGGCGGTGCCACAACCGGTTCGCCCAGCCCCCCCGACTCCGACGCGACCACCCGCCGGCTCTCACCAACCTTCACAATGTTGTTGAGCATCGCCATCACACTCTCATTGAATCGCATGTTGGTGACGGGAGCAGTCGGCCGGCCGTCCTCGATCAAGAACGTGCCGTCCCGCGTCAGCCCCGTGAACGACATCGATCGCGCCTCGATGCTTCTGATGTACCAGAACCGTGTCACAAGGACCCCCCGGTCGACCGTGCTCACGAGATCCCCCACCGATCCCTCCCCGCCGATGAACTTGAGCCCGCCGCCCGGCGGAGTAGGCTCGCGGCCCGCACGCTCGGCCCAGTAGCGCGAGTACGAGAGGTTCCTGAGTTCCCCATTCTCTATCCAGACCGTGCGTCGCAGAGCCTCACCGTCTTCAGTAAAGGGCTCCGTAAGCAGATCCGGATCGGCGGGATCGGAGAGCAACGTGACCAGCTCCGATGCGACTCGCTCACCGATCCTATTGCCGCCATCCTGGCGCGAGAAATAGGACCGTCCCTCGTCGGCCTGGCGCGCATCCAGGGAGAACCGCAGGAGCCGTATGAGGTTGCCCACCGCGGTAGGCTCGAGAACGACCGTGTACGATCCCGGCTCCAGCGCGCCGCGGCCGCGGCTCCGCACAGCCTTCTCCACCGCTCGTTCCGCCAGGTCCCGCGGCTCGACCGTTCGCTCATAGTCGTTGTGCGTGGTGCCGGCCCAGCCCGAACCTTCCCCATCCGGAGTACGAGCCGTCGTCGTATGGGATACCTGCGTCGCACGGTGGTAGGCGAACAGCCCGGCTGTGTTCGCAACGGCCACGGCGCCGGCGCGCCGTTGGAGAAAACCGGTGGCCACTACCTTGCCGCGACCGGCGGACGCGACCACCTCACCGACCGCATCCGCCCGCCTCGCCGCGTCCAGCGTCGCAGTGCTCTCGAAGTAGCCCTCTGCCGCGGCGTACTCCTGCGGGGTCAACAGCGGCATCAACTCGGGATCTTCAGGTGTCAGCGCTGCAAGCCTGGCCGCATCCGCGACCGCTGCCCTGATGGCGTCGGTCTCGAGCGAATTGAAGCTAACCGACGCGCTGCGGCGACCTATGCGAACCGTCAGGCTGACGTTCGTGTCCTCCGCCTCGCCCGATGTAGTGAGCTGGTTCAGCGCGTAGCGGGTGTGGCCGTCAAGCGTGGACCGCAATACGACCTGCGCGGCGTCCGTTTTGCTCGCCCCCAGGATCCGCTCCGACAGAGCACGCGCCTCGTCCCTAGTGAGGATGCCCGCCATGACTCAGGCGGTCCGAATGACTGCGACGTTGCGGAAACGGGCCGGTGGACAGCCGTGGCTCACCGCGTTGGACTGTGCCGGCTGCCCCTTGGCGTCGCCGAACGTGCCGCCGAGCCGGTACTCGCGCGCTCCGCCAAGCATATCCAGGGAATTCCAGAACTCTGGCGTCCTACCCTGGTAGGCCACGTCGCGCAGCATCCGCCCGATCTTCCCTCCCACCACCTCGTAGAAGACCTGGCCCCCGAACTGGAAGTTGTACCGCTGCTGATCGATGCTGTACGAACCGCGCCCCTTGATCAGGATCCCCCGGTCCGTCGCCGCGACCAGGTCGTCGATCCCGTAGTCCTCCTCACCGGGCTCGAGCGACACGTTGGGCATTCGCTGGAACTGCACCTGATCCCACGACTCGGCGTAGGAGCAACCGTGTGACCGCGTGACACCAGTCAGCTCAGAGATCCGCGCGGCCTGCTCCCGAGTCGTCTGATAATCCACGAACACTCCGTCCTTCACGATCAACCAGCTGTCGGCCGGTACGCCTTCGTCGTCCCATCCAGTCGTGGCGAGGGCGCCGCGCTGCGTGCGGTCGGCGCGAACGTTCATGAATTCCGGCCCGTAGCGGAACGATCCGAGCACACGCTCCGGCGGCCCGAGAAACGAAGTGCCCGCGTAGTTGGCCTCGTATCCCAACGCCCGATCGAGCTCTGTCGGGTGGCCAATGCTCTCGTGAATGGTGAGAAACAAGTTGCTCGGATCCAGTATGAGATCGTAATTACCGGGTGCGACTGACGGTGCAGCGAGTTTTTCAACGGCCTCCTGCGCCCACTCGGGAGCGCGCTTCACCAGATCCGCCGCATGAACGTGCTCGTAGCCCAGTCCCATCGGCGCTACCTCGGCCGACGTACGAGACTGGAAATCCAAGACCTCCGACGCAACCGCAGTCACCGTCATGCTCGGCAGCGAGCGAATCGTGGTCTGTGCTATAACGGATCCTTCCGTCGAGGCGAACGTCGTCTCGACACGCACGAAAGCCATGAACGACCTCACAAATCGTGCCCCGGACACCTTCAGCGCCTCGGCGTTGGCCTCGAGCAGCAAATTCACTTTCTCTTCTATCGGCACGTCGAACGGATCGATGCGTGCCGGACTGCGCCATACACCGTCCGGAAAAGCATCGACCTCGGCGAGGGTCACCGGCTCCCTCACGACCCGCTTGTTGTCGCGCGCCTGCCGCACGGCGGCCCGCGCCACCCGGACGACTTCGGCGCGAGTCAACAGCCTGCTCGCGGCGAATCCCCACGCGCCTTCGACGAGTGCGCGCACGCCGAACCCGAAGCTCTCGTTATTACCCAGATTCGTGACGCGCTCCTCACGCGTTGCCACCAACTGATCCCGCCTGTCGGTTACACGCACGTCTGCGTAAGAGGCCCCCGCAGAGCGCGCCGCGTCGAGCGCGATCATCGCCAGGGCCTTGATGGACGGATCGACTGCCTGAGTTGTCGGTTTCGAAGATGCGGAATACGTGCGCGACGCGGAGCCAGCGAGCGCAGTGGTGGCGAGTGTGGCTTGCCTCAGAAACTCGCGTCGCGTGAACGACACTACAGCCGCTCAGCGGAGCTCTTTAGCACGGAGCGAATATCATGGATCGAGATTAGAGACGCAATACCGTACACAGGCATCACATCGCTACAGCTTCTTGCTAGCGTGCATCCCGGCAGGCAATTTCCGGGCGGCCGTTCATATACCACGTACTCCCACGGGAAGAATCACGCACAGCCATGCAGCTCAATATCGAAGGTCGCGTTGCGCTCGTCTGTGGGTCGTCGAGCGGACTGGGACGCGCCATTGCCACCACGCTCGCCGAGGAGGGATGCCGCGTTGCGCTGAACGGGCGCGACCAGGCGCGCCTCGAAGCCGCGCTCGAGGCCGTTTCTGCGCGCACCCACCGTGAAGTGGACGCCTTCAAGGCCGATGTGAGCGTTCGCGGTGAGGCCGAGGCGCTGGTGAAGCGCGTGCGCGAGCGCTTCGGGTCGGTGGACATCCTGGTGTGCAACGCCGGCGGTCCTCCGGCGGGACGCTTCGACGACGTGTCCGGCGACAATTGGCAGGCGGCGCTGGACCTCAACCTCCTCTCCACCATTCACCTTTGCCGCTCGGCCGTGCCGATAATGCGACGGCGGCAATGGGGCAGGATCATCTGCCTCACCAGCGTAGCAGCGAAGCAGCCGTTGACCGATCTGATTCTCTCAACCACGGCACGCGCAGGAGTCTTGGGTTTCGCGAAGTCGCTGGCCGATGACGTGGCGTCGGACGGAATCACGGTGAACGCGGTCTGTCCCGGCTACATGCATACCGAGCGACTCGACGAATTGGTCGAGCGGCGCGCAACTCAAGAGGGCCGCGACGCGGCGGACGTCGCGCGAGATCTGGTAGCGGACATTCCGGTGGGGCGAATGGGAGAGCCTGCCGAGCTCGCTGCGGCTGTTGCGTTCCTTGCCTCAGAGCGCGCCAGTTACATTACCGGCGTCGCACTTCAGGTGGACGGCGGATTCATTCGGAGCATCGTGTAGGAGGGCGGCTTCGTGCACCGCCGATACGATCCCCGACCGCCCAACACCGCCGTCGCGCCGGCCCACTGATCACGACAACAGACGCAATGCAAGCGATCACAAAAGAGCGCCCCGAGCCCGGCCTCATCGTGAAGGCGGTCGCCGAGCCGCAACCGGGGCCGCACGACGTCCTGATCCGGGTCCACCACGCCGGTGTCTGCGGCACGGACCTTCACATCGCCGAGTGGGATGAGTGGGCACAAAGCCGTATCAATCCGCCCGTCGTTGTGGGACATGAATTCGCAGGCGAAGTGGTCGATCTCGGCGACGAAGTCGGATCCGAGTTCTCACAGGGACAGCTGGTCACCGCCGAAGGCCACATCGTTTGCGGTCACTGCCGCCAGTGCAGGACGGGGAACTCACACATCTGCCGGCGAACCCAGATCATCGGCGTGGACCGCGACGGCGCCTTCGCCCAGTACATCGCGATGCCAGCAATCAACGTCATGCCTCTGGGCGACATTCCCACTACAGTTGGTGCCATCATGGACCCGCTGGGAAACGCCTTCCACGCCGTGCTGTCCGCCCACGTGTCCGGCAGCACCGTGTTCGTAGTGGGCTGCGGCCCGATAGGCTGCTTCGCCGTCGGGATCGCGCGGGCCGCGGGGGCCGCCAGGGTAATCGCCTCGGACGTGAACCCCATCCGCCTCGCGCTCGCCGAAAGAATGGGAGCCCACGCGCTCCTGAATCCCGAGAAGGACGACGTGGTTCAACGGGTCTACGAGGAGACCGCAGGAGAGGGAGCCGACATCGTGTGCGAGATGTCGGGGAACGCCCGCGCAATCGAGGGAGCCCTCCGTGGAGCGCGGGCGGGCGGGCACGTGAGCCTCCTGGGATTGCCCCAGGGCGAGGTCCCCAT
>JBHIEQ010000100.1:0-8836 GCA_046760725.1 Gemmatimonadales bacterium | reverse complement strand
GAGACCCTGACCGACGGCCAGACGCGGCGCTAGAGTGAGTGTGCCCACGAAAGCACACCCAGCGACCAGCAACCGTCGAATCTGCATCGTGCTCTTCCTCACTGAGCTTTGCTTCAAGACTAGGTCGTTCTACTGAACCTGGTGCTAGCTGAGGGTCAAGATCGCTTTATGCGCTGGCGGCTTCGTGAGCCCGCTCGCGGAATCATTCAAGAACTCATCATTCTGTGGATCATTCTACGGACACAGGCGGCCCCGGCCTTCGAACCCGGCTGCGGCACGGCGCCACGACGGGCGCAGGTCCGTACTCCTAAGGGGTCACCCGGCTGCGCGCCGCATTCTGCCGCAGGTACGCCGCAAGGTCGCGCATCTCGTCACCCTCGAAGCGCGGCCAACGTATGGTCTGGGTCTGTAGCCTATCGTACATCGCCGGCGCGTGATTCCACATCGCTGTGGCGAGTCCCAGGGGTGTGCCGACCGCGGTGGAGCGCGTCAGATCGGGCCCGATTGCAGACTTCCCTTCGGCCACGTGACAGGTGGAGCAGCCCTTGCGCCAGAAAACCAGTTCTCCGGCATTCACGTCGCCTTCTTCGTCGTAGAACCTGAGGTAATAGAGGTAGGCTATGATGTCTGCCATCTCGCTGCCTTCGAAGTTGGGGAACGCGATCCCCCGGCTCCTCATCGCCCCGGACATGCGGAACGAATGGTTCCACAGCTTACCCGCGATCTCCGATACGCGCAGCTGCTGGATCGCCGCACGGAGGTCCGGGCCGAAGCGGGTGCCGCGCCCTGCGGGCCCGTGACAGCTCATGCAACCCTTGGACCGAAAGAGCGCTCTACCGCGGTTCGGGTTGGGTGGCCGAAAGAAGACCACGTCCCTATCTGCGAGGCTCGATTCCCGCCGGATGAAGGCCTGGATGTCGGCGATCTCTCGTCCCTGAAAGGTCGGAATGGGGACGTTGCGCGCCATCTGTGCCGCCTGCATCGCGGGCCCGTTGTTCCACATGCCTTCCGCCAGTGCAATCGGGGCGATGTAGCGCGCGTAGCTGTCGAGGGCACGCCCCACGTCGCCACCCTCGCCGCCGACGGAGTGGCATCGGACGCACCGCTTGTCGCGGAACCACCGTTCTCCCTGCTCGGCGTCCCCAGCCTCGTCGAAGAACTTCACATAGTAGATGTAGCTGATGAGGTTGGTGAGATCTTTCTCATCGAGCATCGGCCACTGGAAGCCTCGGTCACGCACGGCCTCGATCATCCGCGGCGTGTGGTTCCAGAACATTCCGGCGAGCTGCTGGAGGCTGCGGCCCGCTCCCACTAGTCCCAAATCCGGACCTAGCGTCCCGCCGTTACCCCAGATCGCATGACAGCGCACACAGCCGTGCTCAGCAAACGTCCGCCTCCCCGCGTCGGGATCGTCCGGAAACGGCAGCTCGCGGGTTTGGGCCCACACGGCGGATGCCGTGAGGCCGCTCGACACCAGAAGGACCGCCGCGGTCCAGCCGGCCGCTCGCGAGCGTGCGGGAATCTTGCCCTGCATCAACTGTCTCCTCCTGCCGCGATCGGCTCCGATGCAGGCAAGTACGTTGCCACTCGATCCGAGACCTCCCGGACCGACAGCTCACGACCTTCCTTGATCTCCCAGATGGACACGATTGGGAAGAACTTAGTCGCAACCATGTATAGGAGGATGAACCCCGAGAAGGTGGCGGCCATGATCGACAGCTCGACCCACGACGGCAGGTAATGTCCGATGGACGCCAGTTCCCACCGCGGGTTCACGGAGGTAGGCACCACTATGTTGAATCGTTCCAGCCACATCCCGATGAGGACCGATATGCCGGCGATCAGCGTACCGCGCGGCGTGCGCATCGATCGTCGGCTCATGAGGGAAAGGGGCACCACGAAGCACCCCAGCACCATGATCCAGAACGGGATCGCAAACGGGCCAGCCAGCTTCGCCCAGAACGCACGCATCTCGGCTGGCTCGCCGCCGTAGAAGGCGGTCAAGTACTCGGCCAGCGTGAAGTAGAACCAGAGCAGGCTGAACAGCAGCAACAGCCTGCCCATGTAGTCGAAATGGATACCCTTGAAGTACTGTTCGAGCCCGTAGGCCCGGCGCAACACCACCATCCCCACGAGCAGCGCCGCAATCCCCGAATATATTGCGCCCATCACGAAGTAAGGGCCGAAGATCGTGCTGTGCCACATCGGGCGCAGCGTCATCGCGAAGATCCACCCGATGATCGTATGCACCGAGACGGCAACGGGGATCACGACGATGGCGAGAACGCCGATGACGCGCTCCAGGCGCCGTCGCTGATCCGGCGTGTCGCGATAGCCGGCCGCGAGAAACCGATACAGCCACGGGGCTTTTATGCCCGAGTCGCGGATGATCGCGAGGTCGGGGATCATCGGAAGGTAGAGATAGATCGTGCTGGCGGTGAAGTAGAGCCCGATGCTCATCACGTCCCAGAGGAGTGGTGAGCGAAGGTGGGCGTGCAGGATGACGAAAAGAAGCCGGTCGGGACGCCCGAGGTCGATGATCGGCTGGATGGCACCGAACCCAAGGACCAGCACGGTGATGAACTCGGCCGAGCGGGTGATCGAGCGACGCCACTCCGCCTTGCTGATCCTCAGGATCGCCGATATCAGAGTGCCCGCATGGCTGATCCCAATGAAAAATACGAAGTCGATGATGTAGATGCCCCAGTACTCAGGCCTGTTGAGACCTGTACGGCCGAGCCCGTAGCGCAACTGCATGTAGTACGCAAAGACTCCCCAAAGCGTCACGGCACCGAGCAGTGCGGCCACGATCCGGAACGTCGGTCCGGTCTCCACCAGTGGCCTGAGGAGCCGCCGCTCATCGACCGGCAGCTGCGCCAACTTGGCCTTCGCGTCCGGCCGCATCTCAGCTCCTCGGCGTCAAGTAGTACACCTTGGGTTGCGTCCCCAGCTCCTCCATCATTCGTGTCGCCCGGGGATCCTCTTTGAGGGTGTTCACTAGGTGATTGGGGTTGTCGAGATCACCGAACACGATCGCCCTCGTGGGACAGATCTCGACACAAGCCGGTTGGTAGTCCTGTTCTCGCAGCTCGCGCTGTTCGGCCCGGGCCGTCTCCCGCGCCTTCTGCAGTCGGTGATGACAGAACGTGCACTTCTCGATGACCCCCTTCGGCCGCACCGACACATCCGGGTTCAGATGCTCACGCTCCGCCTCGGGCCACTCAGGGGCGTACCAATTGAAGTACTTGACCGTGTAGGGGCAGGCGTTGGCGCAGTAGCGGCATCCAATGCACCGCGGGTAGATCTGGCCGACGATGCCCTCCTCGTTGATATACGTGGCGAAGACCGGGCAGACGTACACGCACGGCGGATTATCGCAGTGCATGCAGGGCCTAGGAATGAACCGCATCGTTGTGTCTGGAAACTCGCCCTCGACCTCGGCGATCACCTTCATCCAGCTCATGAGGCGTCCCATGTCGGCCTGCTCCGAAGGCACCGTCGCGACGTTGTTCTCGGCCTTGCACGCGATCTCGCAAGCTCCGCATCCCGTGCAGAGCTCGAGATCGATAACCATGCCCCAGCGCGTCACGAGCCCTCGCCCTTCACTCGCGCTCCAGGCGCACAAACGTGGACGACCACGACTGGATCCCCGTCAGCGTATCCGTCGTGGGGTCCAGTAGCTGGAGCGGGTTGGCGAGACCACCATCGGGATGACGCACCCCGTACGGCGCTCCCACCGCGTCCGGCGGCACGCCGGGATAGAGACGCACTCGAGCGCTGTATCCACCCCGCGCCGACACGACTCGGACCATCGTGCGGTCACCCAGCCCCAGATCGTGGGCCGTCGCCGGATGCACCTCCACCCAGGGCACCCAGTGAACGTCGGGCGTTGTGCTCGGTCGCTCGGCCATCCACCGCTCCAGCGGCAAGGTGCCTGACGCCAGCGTGGACAGCCGATAGGGAATCAACCGCAGCGGGAAACTCTCGGGCACCGCGACGTCCTGAGTCCGGAGGCTCAAGTAACCATCCTCGGCCGGCCGCCCCAGAGCCTGCCGCAGGCGGTCGGGCAACAGCTGGATCCGCCCACTGGGCCCCTGACTCAGCCGCGCCGGATCGGTGTCGTCATAGTAGAGGTCCGCCCAGCCACCCCGGGAAACCAAATCCTGCCAGAACTCCTCGAAGTCATCATGGGCTGGTAGCCACCAGCCTCGCTCCTCCATTTGCCGGTAGTGCTCCCTCTCGAACTCGTCATCCAACGGGATACCGCGTCGGGCCTCGAATAGGCCGCGCGCGCGCTCCTTGAGGAGCGTCGCGAAGTCCTCGTACGGCAGGCTCCGGGCCACGGCTCCGCCCAGCTCCCGGGCCAGCGCCAGGATGACTTCGCCCGTGTGCGTTGCTCCCGGCCGCGGCTCCACCAACGGACGGGTGATGCCCCATACCGGGTAGGGAAAGGACGGCGGGGTCGGCGCGTCCTGCCACCGCTCGTAGGGCAGCAAGTCGGGGAATACGAGATCGGCATGACTGGCCGTCTCGTCCAGAAACGGCGAGAAGCTCACGACGAAGGGGATGCGCGCCAGCGCGGCACGCCAGGTCTCCGGATGCACCGACGAAGCAAGGGGATTGGCGTAGTAGAGGAGCAACACGTCGAGCGGCGATGTGGAACCGGCCGCAATGGCTTCGGCCAGCCGATCCCCTGCGCTCGCGTCCCCAAAGGGGGTGGGTGCCCCAGTCACGGTCTGCCGCGCAAGACCGTTACGGGCCACGTCATCCTGCTCAATCGCGATCAACGGGCTGAGCGGCGGGTCGTCGGGGAACAACACACCGCCGCGGCGGTTGATGCTTCCCTTCAGAACGTTGAGACTATGCACGGCGAGACCACTCAGCAGGCCGTTCTGTGAGTGGGTCACATCGGGGCCGCAGACGGCGACCGCCGCGTCCGCATCGGCGAACTCCTTGGCCAGCGAGAGGATCCGCTCGACCGGAACACCCGTCACCGTGGACACTTCCTCGGGCCTGTAGTTCCTGAGAACAACTGAACGGTATCCTTCGTGCACGGACCCGCGCGCGTCAGTGTAATCCTCGAATCCCGAGACATGTTCCCTTACGAACGTCGAGTCGTACGACTCTTCACGAAGCATCACGTACGCGATCCCCAGGGCCAGTGTACCCTGTGTTCCCGGTCGGGTGGCGATCCACTCGCTGGAACTGGCGGCACTGCGAGACAGCCGAGTGTCCACCTGGACGAAGCGGGGCCGCCGTCGCTCGTTAGCCGCGGGGCGGAGCGCGGCGTGCGTCTGCAACGGGGACCACCAGGCGTCGAACAGGTGTGCGCCGAACGAAAGCACGAGATCCGCTCGTTCGAAGTCGTAACTGGGCTGGCGCCTCATACCGTGCATCAACTCCATCACGGCCTCGACACCGTCCGCATACGAGTCGGACACGTAGTTCGGCGATCCGAAGGCACGCAGGAACTGTCGCCAGAGATCCTCCGTCGTGCCCGCGCAGTACCCCGCGAGCAGTGCCAGCCCCTCCGGGCGTGCCTCGCTGCGCAGCGTCGCCAGCCGCTGTGCGATCAGCTTCACCGCGCCCTGCGGCGAGATGTTGCGCCACTCTCCGCCTCCTCTCGATCCCACCCGGAGAAGAGGCGAGGTGACGCGCTCCGGGTGGTACAGCATTTGCACTCCTGCAACGCCTCTGGGACACACTCCTCCGCGATTCATCGGATGTAGAGGATTCCCGGTCACGCGAATGAGCCGCCCATCCACCACCCGTCCCGTGATGCCGCAGCGCCCCGGGCAGATCAAGCAGCTCGACACCAATCGCTCCTCGACGCCGGGAGCCCACCCCTCCTCGGTGACGCGCTCACTGCTCCACTCGATGCCGAGCTGGTCCTGTAGCGCGACGGCCGCAGTCGTGGCGCCCATCGTCCACAAGAACTGGCGTCGGCCCAGGGTCATCGAACTCTCCCCGGTTTCATCTGTGACACGCCACGCAGTCGGTCGTCTGCTCCCGCTCGCGGTGGCACTCGAGACAGAACTTCATCTTGATCCCCACGAGCGGTCGCTCCGGCGGGCGCTCGGTATCGGCGATCCCGTCGTGGCAGTTCTCGCATTCCAGACCCGCGATGCCCACGTGTCGCCGGTGCGTGTAGAATACGTGAGACGGCAGCTGAAATAGCTTGTTGAACTTCAGAGAATCCCCGGCAGAAAGCAGATCGGTGAGGCGAGCTGCCTCCTCCGACGTGCCTTGGGGCACGCTGTGGCATATTGCGCACTTCTGCCCGTCGGGGAGTCCCGCATGCGCTCCAACACGCACGTACTCATGACAGAATTCGCAGTTCAGCCCCAGATCTCGCGTGTGCTTGCGATGGTTGAACGCAATCGGCTGCCGCACGCCCGGGCCCGGACTCGCTATGAGGACCGCGGCCGACAGTAACAGCACTACGACGACCAGTCCGACACCGCGTCGGCCGCTCCACGGCGGGCCCAGGCGGGCCATCACCCACCGCGCGACACTCGAGAATCCCCCCCTGCGATTGCGCTGGTTCTCGGTCGTTGCCTACCTGCCTTTGGCTGCCTCGGGTTCGCTAAGATGCCACATGCTCGATGCGGCTTTATGAAGCTCAGATGAAGCCCAGAGCAAGAAGGCGAAGGCCCGCTGAGTGGAGGGCGAAGATTCTTTGAAGCTATCTTCACAAAACCGCCGCCCACCACCACGCCCGCGCGACCCCACATCCCTGTGGAGGCGAGAGAAGAAGATAGAATCCTCAGCGCGCCGCGGTGGAAGACCGCCTCACCCGGTTCGCCAATCCAGCCGGCGCTCGACCAGATGGAGGGTTCCGTCGAGCGCCAGAGCCATGAGAGCCGCGGGAACGGCACCCGCGAGAATCGTGATCGAGTCAACCCGAGCGAGTCCCTGAAAGATGAACACCCCCAGACCCCCGGCGCCGATGGCCGCGGCGATTGTGGCGATGCCCACCCCCACCACCGTGGCGATCCGAATCCCCGCGAGAATGACCGGTGCCGCGAGCGGCAGCTCCACCATTCGCAGAATCTCCCCGTCGGTCAGACCCATGCCGCGCGCCGCCTCTCTCACGGACTGATCGACCTCGACGATCCCAGTGTACGTGTTGCGCACGATGGGTAGGAGACCGTACACCACCAGCGCCACGATCGCCGTGCGCGCCCCGATGCCGCCCAGAAGCGGTAGCGGGATGAGAAAGCCGAAGAGCGCCAAGCTGGGGATGGTCTGAAACACGTTCGCCAATCCCAGAACGGGCCCTCGCAGCCGGACGCGGCGGGTGACCGCGACCCCCAGAGGCACGCCGATCGCTACGGCGATCAGGGTCGAAAGACCCACGAGCCCCAGGTGCTCGAGCGTGTGCGTGAGGAGGTCACGCCGGTTCTCCAGCACGAAGTCGATGAAGCTCATTGATACTCCCGGAGCCTCGCGACTAGTGGATCGTCCGCCGCGGAGAAAGCACCGACGGTTCCCTGGAAACGCACGAGTCCGCGTTCCATCACGGCGATCCTGTCGCCCAGCCGGACGGCCTCACGGACATCATGCGTGACGAACACGACCGTCTTGCCGAGGGTCTCGGTCAGTCCGTGGAACTCTTCCTGCAGCTCCGCACGGGTCAGGGGGTCCAACGCACCGAACGGTTCATCGCACAGGAGCACCGGCGGGTCCGCCGCGAGAGCGCGGGCGACACCTATTCGCTGGCGCTGCCCGCCCGATAGCTCGTGGGGTAATCGGTCGACCAGGGCGCGATCGAGCCGTAGTAGTTCCAGCAGCTCGGATACGCGACTCTCGACCCGCTCCCGGTCCCAGCCCAGCAGTCGGGGAACGAGCCCGATGTTGCGTGACACGGTGAAATGGGGAAAGAGACCCACGTCCTGGATCATGTAGCCGATCGAGCGCCGCAACTGCACTGGGTTCCAGGCCGTGGTAGAGCGGCCAAGCACTGTGACGGTTCCCACAGAGGGCGTGAGGAGAGCGTTGATCAGCTTGAGCGTCGTCGTCTTGCCCGACCCGCTCTCACCCAGCAAGATCGTTGTCTCGCCCGACCGGACGTCTAGGTTCAAGGGCCCGAGTACACGAGTACCGTCGCGCCCGAACTCGACCCCCGCGAAAGAGATGGCTACGGTCACGGGACTTCCGCTCGTCTCATCGGTCAGGACGAAATGTGTCTCGTGCTGCGTTCAGGCGCGAGAACGGCCACGGGGCCGGCCCTTCCGATTGGCTCGGAGGTTCCGGGGGGCTCCGGGGGTTGTCCCGCAAGTGTCGCAGTGGTTACATGGTAGGCACCAGTACCCCGTGCGACGATGAGCATAAGAACCGACGTCATCGCACCGGCTGTCATCGTGGCGGCGCTGATCGCGGGCTGCTCGAGAGATGCCGGAGCAGGCGAGCGTGCGGAGCAGCCGAGCCTACGAGCGAGCCCGGGAAGCCGGGAAGCCGCCGAGATCGAAGGTGGCGGGAGACTCGTAGGGAACACGAGTACGGCGGCGAGCACCGTCGCGACCCGTCTCCGGTGGCGTGACCTGCGCAAGGTCGGCCGCCCTCCGCGCTCGCAGGAAGACTCGTGGCGCTGGTCGCAGTCGCGGCCGCGCGGATCGGCGCGATAAAGTCGCTAGAGCAGTTGCGCGGCGTCTGTTCTCACATGGGAGCTATGGTTCTACCGGGCGCTGCGTCAGTCGCCGGAGTGCGAGGCGCGTTCGACGAGGAAGGTAACTGTACCGAACGAGGGCGTGGAGGACGCGCTGCGAGGGATCGCGCGCGCTCCTCGAGTTCATCGAGAACTACGTCTGCCCGAAGTACACGCTCGAAGCCATCG
>JBHIEQ010000099.1:0-8887 GCA_046760725.1 Gemmatimonadales bacterium | reverse complement strand
GGTATCACCACTGGTTAGAAATTCATTGAATAAAGGGGGATTCATTTTCCAGTCCTCTGAGATTTATGGTGGGCTGGGCTCCGTTTGGGACTACGGGCCGCTCGGGGTCGAGCTGAAGCGCAACATCAAGGAGCGCTGGTGGCACGCGATGGTGCGCGAGCGGGAGGATATCGAGGGCCTCGACACCGCCATTCTGATGCATCCCAGGGTGTGGGAGGCGTCGGAGCACGTCACGCACTTCACGGATCCTCTGGTTGATTGCAGGACGTGCCGGAACCGCTTTCGCGCAGACGACGAGCGCATCAAGGGCGAACCGGGGACTCCGGCCGCACAGTGTCCTGTGTGTGGGAATCGCGGTACGCTCACCGAGCCGCGACAGTTCAATCTGATGTTCAAGACATTCATGGGTCCCGTGGAGGAGGACGCGGCTGTCGTGTATCTGCGTCCCGAGACGGCACAGGGCATTTACGTCAACTACCTGAACGTTCTTCAGTCGGCGCGACAGAAGATCCCTTTCGGGATCGCGCAGATCGGCAAGGCTTTCCGCAACGAGATCACGCCGGGCAATTTCGTGTTTCGCACACGCGAGTTCGAGCAGATGGAGATGCAGTACTTCGTCAAGCCCGGTGACGACGAGCGCTGGTTCGAGGAGTGGAAGGAGGCGCGGATGCGGTGGCACGTGGATCTCGGAATCAGCCCCGCCAAGCTGAGGTTGCACGAACACGGTTCCGACGAGCTGGCGCATTACGCGAAAGCTGCGTTCGACATCGAGTACGAGTTCCCGTTCGGGTGGCAGGAGTTCGAGGGGATACACAACCGTACGGATTTCGATCTCTCGCAGCACCAGCGTTTCTCTGGAAGGAAGCTGGAGTACCTGGATCCGGCGAGCAAGGAACGCTTCATTCCGTACGTGATCGAGACGTCTCTGGGGGTCGATCGCCTGGCGCTGGTCGTATTGGCGGACGCGTATAGGGAGGAGCAGGTGGAGGGAGAGACTCGCGTCGTGTTGGGGTTGGATCCCCGGCTGGCGCCGATCAAGGTGGGTGTGTTTCCGCTGGTCAAGAAGGACGGGATGCCGGAGCTGGCGCGCAGGATCTACGATGACCTGCGAGTGACGATAGCGGCATTCTACGACGAGGGGGGATCCATCGGCAGGAGATACCGCCGGCAGGATGAGGCCGGGACTCCGTGGGGTGTCACGATCGACGGACAGAGCGTCGCTGATCAGACCGTGACAGTTCGGGATCGAGACTCCTTGAGGCAAGATCGTGTAGCCGCAGACCAGCTGGTACGGTACCTGGAGGAGCGAGTCGGTCGGTGAGATTAGAGACCCTCGTCGAGCGGAGCGAGGCGATGAACGAGGAGCTGGGGCGTGAGTACTACCTCACCGCGGCGGGACTCAAGAGCCCTCCCCGGCTCCAAGCCATATACGAACGCTACCGTGACCTAGTAAGCGAGGAGGCCGTCGAGCGGGCTCGTGAATCTGGGTCCGCCGCGCTTCTCGAGTGGGTCGTGAACCTGCGGGTCGGCCGGGCGGTGGCGGAGATCGAAGAGCGCCAGCTCATCTGGGAACAGGGTGCTGAGCTCTCGCTCGACGGTCGTTCCATTCCGTATCTCCGCGCCCCCATCGAGCTCGCGAACTCGCCCGACCGCGCCTTGCGGCGCAAGATCGATGAGGCACGCGTGTCCTTGGGGGCCCGACACCTCAACTCGCTGCGGCGCGAACGCTTCACATTGGAGCACGAGACGGTGAGTGCGGTGTTGGGTGGCGAGTACGTCCAGGCGCTCAGCGAGCTAGCGGGGATCGGCCTCACCGAACTGGGCCAGCAGGCGGCGGAGATGCTGCGCCGCACCGACGATCTCTACGAACAAGGGCTTGCGGTGCTAGCGCGGGAGAAGCTCGGACTCGGCATCGATGAGCTGGAACGGTCGGACGCAGCGTGGCTTTTCCGCGCCGAGCGGTACGACGACCATTTTCCCGCCGCGAGACTCGTCGCGACAGCAGCGGCTCAGATGGGCGACATGGGGCTCGACGCATCCCGAAACGGGCGCGTGCGTGTGGACGCGGCGGAGAGGGAAGGCAAGCAACCCAGGGCTTTCTGCGTGCCCGTGCGGGTACCGGAGGAAGTCTATCTCGTGATCAGGCCACGAGGTGGTCACATCGACTACCGCACCTTCTGGCACGAGTTGGGTCATGCGATGCACTTCGCGGTGGTGTCGCCCACGCTCCCGTTCGAGGCGCGCTGGTTGGGAGACAACTCGGTGACGGAGGGTTTCGCGATGCTGTGGGATCACCTCACGCTGCGGCGGGACTGGCTCGTGCGATACGCCGGCCTGAATCCGAAGGACGCCCGCCGGTTCGTGTTCGAGCTTGGCGTGAACGAGCTGTATCTCCTGAGGCGATACGCTGCCAAGCTGCTCTACGAGCTGGATTTCCACGGGAGTGGCTTCGAGGGTATGGAAAGGGTATACGCGCTCCGCCTCACCGACGCCACCAGGTTCCGCTATCCCGAAGAGGATTACCTGAACGATGTGGACCCGAGCTTCTACGCTGCGCGCTACTTGCGGGCATGGCAGCTCGAGGCCGTGTTCTCGACCCTTCTGGCGGAGCGCTTCGGGCCTGAGTGGTATCGCCGGCGTGAAGCCGGAGCGCTGGTGAACCAGTGGATGCGGCGGGGGCAAGCGCGGCCCGCCGACGTCTTGGCGGAAGAGGTGGGGGGGATGCAGCTCGGCTTCGAGCGCGTGGTGAGCCGCCTGGTCGCCGATTTCGAGCTATGAGCGCGCGCCGAGTTCCCACTGCCCCAGCCTGAAGCGACGGCGCGTGCGGCTCGAAGACTTCCGGTCGATGGTCCGCGCCATGGCGGATGAGGTGCCACCCAGCTACATGGACGGAGTCGCGGCGATCGAGGTCAGTGCCAGAACCGGTCACCACCCAGTGCGCTCCGGCGTTTACACGTTGGGCGAGTGCGTTCCGGTTCATGGCGAGGGTTACGAGGCGGTCTCACGAGTGGTGCTCTACTTCGGTTCGTTCAAGGCTCTGGCCGGTGAGGGCGCCGAGTTCGACTGGCACAACGAGGCGTGGGAGACCCTCACGCATGAGCTCCGACATCATCTGGAGTGGCGCGCCGATAGCGAACGTCTCGAGCAGTATGACTGGGCGGCCGAGCAGAATTTCGCGCGACGCGAGGGAAGGCGGTTCGATCCGCTGTTCTATCTCTCGGGAGAGAAGATCGACGAAGACGTCTACCGCGTGGACGATGATCTGTTTTTCGAGCGCGTGGTGGCAAGTCGGCCGGCCGCGGTACGGTTCGACTGGCATGGGAGAGGGCGGCGTGTCACGGTGCCGGATGCGCCACTGCCGCTCTATCTTGTCATCCAGGGATTGACGCCGATCCCTGAGGGCGACGTCGTCGTGGTTTTGAGGCGCAAGCCGAGGCTCCTGGACGTACTGCGCGGTGCGCGGTACCCGAGAGAATACCGCGTCCCCACCGAGGACGCCGACAGCGAGATGCCACCATATGCTTCACGAGACGATAACTAGCCTCGCCGGCCCCGAGGTGCTGGCCCGTGCGAAGCGTTTCTTCGCGGAGCGGGTGCCCCACCAGGGAGCGTTCCTGGAGCACGAAGGAGAAAGGCACGCGACCTTCAGGGGGCAGGGCGGTGAAGAGCTCACCGTGGCGGTGTTCGAGTCGAACGAAGGCACACTGGTTCGAGCTTCCACGCTCCTCTTCGATCAGGCGATCGGTCGATTCTTCTCGACGCTTCCCGTGGTGCGAGCACGATCGTGACGTTGGCGAACGGGCAAAGGGTGCGAGTATGGGTCACCGACGTGTGGGACAGCATATGGCTGAGGGTCACGCCCGAGTGGACCGTGGGGCGCGTGAAGGTCGAGGCGTTGCGGGCGGCGACGGGACGCGAACCAGACGCCGATGAATACAGCGTGAAGTTCAGGGGCGCGGCTGTCGTGGACGAGCAAGTGACACTGGGCTCGCTGGGAGCAGGGGACGGCGCGGGTCTCATCGTGCTTCCTGCCCGCCGCCGGCCGGTTCGGTGACCGTAAGAACCCGGCTGCATGCGTGTCGCGCGGCGCTCACTGGGAAGCAGAGCGTTCGCGGTGGTGGGGGGGAGGGTGGACATGTAGCTTGATACACTATGCCCTCCGGGCTGTCGCCGGCCGCCGTGCTGGCCATCCTGCAACCGTGGGCTGCGGTCGCCGAGCCGATCCATCGTCGCCTTGCGCAGCTGGTTGACGCAGAGCCGGGTCAGGAAGTTCTGTGGATCGGCTGCGGCACGGGACGCTCTGTTCTTTGGTGGGCCCAACGCTTCCAGTCGCATGTCGAAGGCGTCGATCAGGACCAGGTGGCAATCGATGCGGCCGAGCGCGCGGTCCGTGAAGCGGGCTTGTTCAAAATCGCGACCTTCCAGACCGCGCAGCCCGTGGATCTCCCCCATGAATCCCAAGTGTTCGACATCGTGGTGGTCCAGATACTCTACCTGCGTGATGCGGACCAGGTCCGGGTGATCCAGGAAGCCGCACGAGTGGCTCGTCCGATGGGCGTTATCGTGGGGGTAGTGCCCACGTGGCTGCGGACGCCCACGGACTCCGAGGTCAGGTTCGTGCAGTCGCTGGGCATCGCGCCTCAGCTCCTGGTAGAGTGGAAACGGTTTTTCAGGGAGGCGAGTATCGTGGAGCTCAGCGTGGAGGACGCCGCCGCGGACGCGGGATGGCTCGCGGCGAGCTGGGTGGGACTCCTGGTGCGCGGCTGGCGTGCGGCAAGGTGGGCGGGGCTACGGTTCGTCCTGAGTAAACCACTGCGTGTGCTGCGCCGTCTGGCGCTCCATCGCTCCCTCGGTCTGTCCGTCATACGGGGCACCCGCTGGCCACACTCCAATGAGGCGGCCGGCAACGGATGACCTAACGGTGCCTTCCGCGGTCTGCTCCGTAGCCCTACCCATTCCGACCTCACAACCGTATGACTACACGGTTCCCCCGGCGCTGACCGACCGCGTGATGACCGGGACGAGGGTCGTAGTCCCCCTCAAGGCCCGGGAGCTGGTGGGCGTGGTGGTGGCGGTGCGTGAGGAGGAAGCTCGTGATCTCCGGGCGGTGCTGCTGGCGCCCGACGACCTTCCCCTGGTGCCGTCACACCTCGTTGCGCTCGCGCGGTGGATGTCCAGCTATTACGCGGTGCCGCTGGGCATCACGCTGAGGGCGATGTTGCCTGGAGCCCTTTGGGGCCGGTCACAGCTGGTTGCAGTGCTCCGCGAGGGCTCCACACGGGCGAGTGGGGTGAGCGCCGAGCTGGTGAACGCACTGGCTCGATTCGGGGGCCGCGCGAGCGCCAAGTCTCTCGCCGGGCGACTCCACCGCCCGGTATGGGACATCCTGCAACGACTGGCGCGCGCGGGTGTTGTCAGCCTCGAGACGGAAGCGCCGCGTCTGGGGCCGCGCGCGCAGACGCAACGGCTGGTGACTCTGACCCGAGCACTCCCGACCTTGCTCGAGCGAGAGCGGGCGTTCGGAAGGGCTATACGGCAGCGCCAGGCGTACGAAGCAATTGATGCCATGGGCGGAGAGGCTGCTGTCGATCATCTTCGCAAGCAGCTCGGCTTCTCCGGAGCGGTGCTGCGCGCTCTCGTGGACCGGGGTGTAGCGCAGTTCTCCGAGCGGGAGACGCTCCGTGATCCGTTCCAGGGGGTCCAAGGCGAGAGCCCCGAGCGTCCGTCGCCCACGCAGGAGCGGGCGATAAGCTCCATACGCGCCGTGGCTCCGGGAGGGGCGGTGACTCTCTTCGGTGTCACGGGTAGCGGCAAGACCCTCGTTTACCTCGAGGCCCTGCGTCCCGACGTGGAAAGTGGCCGTGGGGCGATCATTCTGGTTCCCGAAATCTCACTCACTCCCCAGACCGTGGCGCGAGTGCGCGGCGTCTTCGGCGACCATGTCGCCGTCCTGCACAGCGGTCTCTCGGAGGCGGAACGAGCGGACGCATGGCGGGCGCTGGCCGGCGGCCAGCGGCGGGTGGTCGTCGGCGCCCGGTCGGCCGTGTTCGCGCCGGTCAGGGAGCTCGCGGCCATCGTGGTTGATGAGGAGCACGACGGCAGCTATAAGAACGGTGAGGCTCCGCGATACGACGCGCGCCGCGTCGCACTGAGACGTGCCAAGATCGAGGGGGCGCGGGTGGTCCTCAGCAGCGCGACTCCCTCAGTCGAGGGATGGCACGCTCGGGACCGGATCAGAGTGACTGCGCTTCCCGAGCGAGCCACCATGCACCGCCTGCCTCCCGTGGAGCTGGTCGATCTTCGCTCGGAACCGCGCGTGGAGGAGAGTGGTGCCATCCCCTGGTCGGTCCGGCTCGACGACGAGATCAGAGCCACGCTGGCCGCAGAGGAGCAGGTACTGCTACTGCTGAATCGCCGCGGGTTCGCCCATTTCCTTCAGTGCACCTCATGTGGGCACGTATGGGAGTGCTCCTCGTGCAGCATCTCACTCACCGTCCATCGGACCCCCCCGCGCCTGCGCTGTCACTATTGCGGCCACGAGCGGCAGATACCCTCGGTGTGCGGAGAGTGCGGAGGGGGAGCGCGACGCACGCGTGGCGTAGGGACTCAGCAGTTGGAACGCTGGCTCGCCGAGCGGTTCTCCCGAGCGCGGCTCGCGCGTATGGACGCAGACACTACGTCCCGCAAGTGGTCGCATCAGCGGCTCTTGGGCGCGGTGGAGCGACGCGAGGTGGACATACTCTTTGGTACGCAGATGATTTCGAAGGGCCTGGATTTCCCCGGCGTGACACTCGTCGGTGTCGTGGATGCAGATACCGGCCTGCACTTGCCCGACTTCCGCGCAGCCGAGCGCTCGTTCCAGCTGGTGGCACAAGTGGCGGGCCGCGCGGGTCGTGGCGCCGCTGGAGGTAGAGTGCTGGTTCAAACCCGCACGCCTGACCACTATGCCCTCCGATGGGCCGCAGCGCATGACTACGAGGGATTCGCGGCGCGCGAGCTTGAAGTGCGCCGCCGACCTCCTTATCCGCCGTGGGTGGCTCTGGTGAACGTCGTGGTGAGCGGGCCCGAGGAGGCCCACGTCGCGGCCGCCGCCACCGACCTCGCCGAATGGCTCCGGCGCCTGGGCGCCGCGCGCGCCCCCGACGCACTCGAAGTGGTCGGACCGGCACCGGCGCCCCTCGTCAGGCTGAAGGCTCGCTGGCGTTGGCATCTTCTGCTCCGCTCCCCTCAGCGCGGCCAACTCGGACGCATTCTCCGTTATGCCTCACGTAGGGCCTCGCGCGTGACCGGAAGGCGCGTGCGAGTGACGTTCGATCGCGACCCGATCTCCCTCCTGTGACCGCCGCGCGATGGCGGATTACGACGGGGTCGGATATCTTGCGGCGTTTCTGGCGTCTGAGGTGCTCCCCTTTTCCCTCGAGCTGCCTGTGCGCGGGGCCGGAGGTGCTGTGACGGGATCGAAGGTTCAGATGACGGCGCGGCGCTTACCGATGGCGGGATTCGGGTGGACGAGGACGGCGGAGAGGATCGCCGAGTCGGTGGCGCCCGACACGATCGACCGAATCTGGCTCTTCGCCCCCGTGAGGAGAGACGACAGGGAGTGGGGCACAGCCGTGGTTTCGTGCAGACTGCCGGACGGTCGGCGACGGATCCATACTGCGAGCTACCTGCTCGTCGTACGGGGGCGGGAGCGCGGTCGCGGCAAGGTGACTGTGGAAGAGGTGGGGGAGAGTCCGGAGACGGTGGTGGACGAGGTGATTGTCGGCGTCCAGCAGCGTGCCGGGGAGCCCGATCCCCCGGTGGAGATCGCTCCCGAGTTGTGGTATCCCGATCTCGCTTTGCGGCCAGGGTCCGCGAATGAGACTGGCGACGACTGAAGAGGTCTCGGGAAGGTGATTACCCCCGCATCGTTTCTGCCGAGCAGGGCGTTTCTGACCAAGGGCGTCGGCAGGCACAAAGAGAAACTCACGAGCTTCGAGCTGGCCCTGCGCGACGCGCGAGTAGCTCAGTTCAATCTCGTGCGCGTGAGCTCCATTTGGCCCCCGCACTGCCAGCTGGTATCCTGCGACGAGGGTCTCAAGGGACTCCTCCCCGGCCAAATCGTGTTTGCCGTGGTGGCTCAGGCGTCCACGAACGAACCTTCGCGACTCGCCGCGGCGTCGATCGGAGTTGCCATTCCCGCTGACCCCAAGCATCACGGTTACATCTCCGAGCATCACACGTTCGGCCAGCGTCGAGAGCCGGCCGGGGACTATGCGGAAGATCTGGCAGCCAGCATGTTGGCGACGGTCCTCGGAGTGCCGTTCGACCCCGATCTCGCGTGGGACGAGCGGAGGGAGCAGTGGCTGCTGTCGGGTGAAATAGTGAGAACCCTGAACGTGAGCTGCACCGCAGAGGCTCAGGACGACGGCCGATGGGTCACCGTCGTGAGCGCAGCGGTCTTCTGTGGATGAACGAGTTCCGTGAGGGGGGAACCGGGGTCGGCCTACCGGGGGCCCTCGCAACGCTGCCGTGGGCACCGGCAGAGAACTTTCTTGGTCTGCCGCTCGAGGAGGCGCAATTCGGATCGAGCGCCGTGGTCGTTCTTCCCGTGCCGTACGAGGCCAGCGTGTCGTACATGAGTGGGACACGCTTCGGTCCTCGCGGCATCCTGCATGCGTCCCGCTTCATAGAGTTGTACGATCACGAGCTGGACGCCGAACCGTATAGACTCGGCGTACACACTCTGCCGCAGCTGATGCTCCACGCCGCAAGCGGAGAGGCCGCCTTCGGTCAGCTGCGCTCGGCGTTCGATTCCCTGCTCGAGACCGGAAAGTTCGTGATCATGATCGGCGGGGAGCACTCCATCTCGGCCGCTGCAATTCTCGCTCACGCCGAGCGCTCGGAC
>JBHIEQ010000098.1:0-8938 GCA_046760725.1 Gemmatimonadales bacterium | reverse complement strand
CCTGAGACGCAGCCGACCCGTGTCGCTCCCCGAGAGGAGTGCCGCCACGTCGTGCCTGATCCCGGCTCCCCTCGCCCTCTCCACCGCGGTCCCACGGCCGCCGCCCTGCCCCCGGACCCGCGCCGCCGGCATGAGGCTCAGCGCCAGCAGAATCCACAGGACCCTTGCTGTATGCCGTCCGCTCATCGCACCGCCTCGCACAACCGGTCATACACCTGACGAGGGTTTTCGGCCCGCAGCACCGGCCGACCCACCACGAGATGCGTCGCACCCGCGGCAACCGCCTCCCGGGGCTCCGCCGTGCGCCGCTGGTCGTCCGGCTCCGCCCCCGGAAGACGGATCCCCGGCACCACGATCCATCGATCGGCCGGTATCCGCGCCCTGAGCACCGCGGCCTCACTAGCCGAAGCCACTACCGCATCCACACCGGTCGCGAGCGCGGTCTCGCTCAGGCGCAGTACCTCCCGCCCAATGTCCGGCTCGCCATCCCTACCCAGGGCTAGACCGTAGCTGCGAGGACTATGGGAAGTCAACACGGAAACGGCGGCGAGCCGCATCGAGCCGCGCGCAGCCACCGCCGCCTCCAACATCTCGCGACCGCCCAGCGCATGAACGCTCGCGAGGTGCACCCCGAGCTGTGCTGCCCCCTCCACGGCGCGGGCGACGGTGTTGGGGATGTCGTGCCACTTGAGATCCAGGAAAACGCGGAGCCCGCGCTCCACGAGCCACCGCACGAGCCGGGGACCATCCTTGACGAACAGGACGGGCCCAACCTTGACCCACCTGAGATCCGGGAGCCGGTCAACGAGAGCGACCGCCCGCTCGGGCGTCTCCACGTCCAGGGCCAAGAGGATCTCAGCCACGACGCGCCCACTCCCGCACGAGCCGGCCCGGCACCCTGGGATCGGCCAGGGCCGCGGTCCCCACGGCCACGAGCGTGGCACCCGCCGCGAGATACCGCTCGAGATCGCCGTACGTGCTTATCCCGCCGATCCCGATTATGGGAAGCGGGGTCCGCTCGCGCACGCGGCTCACCACTTCGAGGCCCAGCTGCAGCAAGGCCGGACCGCTCACACCACCCTTGCCGAAACCGAGCCGCGCCGCGGGGTCTCCGTCGGAGGACCGGAAGTCGTGCCGCTCACTGGGGAGCGTATTGACGAGCGAGAACCCGTCGGCGCCGTTCTCCTCGGCGACCTTCGCCGCGGCCGCCACGTCGGGCAGGCTCGGCCCGAGCTTCACCACGAGCGGCTTGGCCGTTGCCCTGCGGCAGCATGATACGAGCGACGCCAGCACCGCGCTGTCGGCCGAGAATTCCTCACCGCCGCGTTCCGTATTGGGACAGGAGAGGTTGAGCTCGAAGGCGGTCACTACGGCGAACCGGTCGAGCCGCTCCACGACCGCGACGAAGTCATCGATGGTAGAGCCCACGACGTTCACCAAGAGGCGGGCCCTTCTCAAGTTGACCTCGAGCCAGGGAAGCTCGTGCTGCACGACGTGCTCCAGTCCGGGGTTCGCGAGGCCCACGGCGTTCAGCATCCCTCCGCTGAACTCCGCGACCCTGGGGGCCGGATGCCCCGCTCGCGGCTCGGGACTCACGGCCTTGGTGACGATGCCGCCAAGGCTCTCCAAATCAACGACCCCCTCGATCTCGCGACCGAAACCCGCCGTTCCGGCGGCTAGGAGAATGGGATTCTGAAAGGTTGTTCCGAACGCGGAGACGGGCTTCAACAGATGCTCGCGGCGCCCCGCGGCCTCGGGGGCGGGTGGCGGGCCGCGCAGGCGCACTTTCGCAAACGACGTTCACCCATCCGGCAGCACCCTGTTCTCGTACTGGACCAAGTACGCCACTATGCCTGCAGCAATGGCCCGGGCCAGCTCCCGCTGGCCCGACTGCGACGCGAGGTAGCTCGCGTCGCGCCGGTTGGTGGCGAACCCGGTCTCGACCAAGACGGCCGGCCGACTGGCCGCCTTCAGCACAACGAACCCGGCCTGTGCCACACCGCGGTCGCCGCCCGGGTGTCTCTTTGCCGCGTTGCGCTGCACCGCCTCAGCCAGTTGCATGGACTCCCTCAGGTACGCGTTGGTGTGAAGATCCTTGAGAATGAAGTTCAGCGGATCCTCCGGATCGGTTGCGTGGGAGGTCTCGTACCTCAGCGCCTCGTTCTCCATCCGCGCCACTCGCTCGGCGTCGGCGGTGACCTGATCTCCCAGGAAGTACGTCTCGAACCCGCTCACCGACTGGTAGCCCGGCCGTCTCCTCAGGCTGTTCACGTGGATGCTGACGAACAGATCGCAGTCGTCGCGGCACATCGGCGCGCGGTCGGTCAGGTTGACCTGTCTGTCGGTGGTGCGGGTCATCACGACCTCCACCCCGCGCTGGACGAGTTCGTCCCTCAACAGCTTGGATATCGCCAGGGTCACGTGTTTCTCCTGGACCCCGCGCGGCAGAAAGAGGCCCGGGTTACCCCGGTCCACGCCGCCGTGGCCGGGATCGATCACGACCTTGTGTTGTGCCCGGAACCCCGAGCGTCTCGCCCTGGCCGAGGGTGGCCTGAGCGCGGGCTCCGGCGGAGGGGTCGCAGGCGTAGTGCGCGTGAGCACCGGCTGGAGGCGCGCCTCTTCGAACCGTCCGGCTGGGGCGTCGTAGCGGTATCCTTCGCGGAACATCCGCGGTATGTGCTCGGTCAGCCACTCGAGCGGCACGAACAGCGTGTCGCGACTCAGATAGGCCCCGCCCACGAGCGGCACGACCCTCCCCCGCAGGATCACAAGCGGTGCGTCGAGCAGAAAGCGAAACGGCTCCCCCGCAAAGGCCACGTCGGCCCATCCCTCTCGCACCTTGCTCGTGACCGGCAGGAGCGCGCTGAGTGCGGGTGCGGCGAGAGCCGGGTGGCCGCGGCTGGTCGTCACCGGCACCACGGACTCGCCACGGGTGGTGGCGATGACGATGGCGCGGGGAGCGGCGGCGACGGGGGCGGGGGCGGGAACGCGAGGATGCGGGTCCCCCATCCCACCGACCGCTCCCGCCACCATCACCAACATCCCTACTGCCGCGTTCACCGTCGCCTCCCCATGCTTCGCGCGGCTTCGCGTTCGGCCTGCCGGCGTTTCAGCGCCTCGCGCTTGTCGTGCGCCTTCTTTCCGCGAGCCAGTCCCACGGTGAGCTTGGCCCAGCCGTCTGACAGATGGAGATCGAGCGGAACCAGGGTGAGGCCGCGCTGCTCGAGCGCCCCGATGAGACGGCGCATCTCGCGCTTATGCAACAGAAGCTTTCGCGGCCTGGCGGGCTCGTGGTCGGCGTAGCCTCGCGACTCGTACACCGCGATGTTGAGCCCTTCGATCCACACCTCTCCCCGACGGACGACTCCGTAGGCCCCCGCGAGACTCACCTTGCCGGCGCGGACCGACTTGATCTCGGTGCCGGTGAGAACCAGCCCGGCTTCCCAGGTCTCGAGGATATGAAAGTCATGGCGCGCCTTTCTGTTGCGGGCCAACACAGGGCCCCGATCGGCGTGGGGCGGGCGCTTAGGCGTCACGAGCTAAGTCCAAGATAGATAACCATTTCCGGACGGTCAAGCGATCAGTTGACCCCCTCCTTTGCGGTTCCTATATTCCGCTTCCCCCACGGGGTTCCCGCCGAAGTGGTGGAACTGGTAGACGCGCTGCGTTCAGGGCGCAGTGGGCGCAAGCCCGTGTGGGTTCGAATCCCACCTTCGGCATACGGTGTGCAGTAGGGTGTGCGCAGTAGGCTGCATGCTGGGCGAAGCGAGCCGGCGGTGCCCGAGCACGCTTTCGGCTAGAGGCTTTGCCACTTGTAGGCAGTGGATCGCCCGGGAAGTGCCGGGGCGTGGGAGGGCACCGCCGGCCGCGGGCTCCAGTGCCAACGCGCACAGCGCACTGGGTGCTGCACCCCGCTCAGTACCGCCCCACCCCCGGATCCACCTCCACGGACCACGAATCGATGCCTCCCCTGAGGCTCCTGGCGTTCCCGAATCCAGCTCCTCGCAGTATCTCGACCGCCTGGATCGATCTGATCCCGTGGTGGCAATAAGCCACGATCTTGTCATGCCCGTCCAGCTCGCCAAGTCTCTGGGGAAGCTCCCCCAGCGGGATCAGGCGGGCGCCCTCGATGTGGCAGATATCCCATTCGACGGGCTCGCGTACGTCGAGCAACACGAGATCCGGGTGACTGCTCAGCTCACGAGCCAGCTCGGAGGGGGTCACCTCCATTTCTGTCAGCGCACTCTCGGAGCCCACACCGCAGAACGCCTCGTAGTCGATCAGCTCGGTAACGGTTCGCGATTCGCCGCACAGGGGGCATTCGGGATCCTTCCGGAGCTTGAGCTCGCGAAACCTCATGCTCAGGGCGTCCAGCAGCAGCAGCCTTCCGGCGAGCGTCTCGCCCTGTCCGAGGATCAGCTTGATCACCTCAAGGGCCTGGATGCTCCCGATGATTCCCGGTAGCACACCGAACACACCGCCCTCGGCGCAAGACGGCACGAGGCCCGGCGGAGGAGGATCGCGGAACAGGCACCGGTAGCAAGGTCCCTTCTCGACACCGAACACAGAGGCTTGGCCCTCGAATCGGAACACTGCGCCGTACACGTTGGGTTTGCCGAGCAGCACACAGGCGTCGTTCACCAGGTAGCGCGTGGGGAAGTTGTCGCTCCCGTCCACCACTACGTCGAACCGGCCGAGGATCTCCAACGCGTTTTGGGAGGTGAGCCTCGTCTCGAAAGGGACCAATGCGACGTTGGGATTGATGTCGTTGAGGCGCGCCCGGGCGGACGCGAGCTTGGTGGATCCGAGAGCCGAGCCGCCATGGAGGATCTGGCGCTGGAGGTTGGAGAGATCCACCTCGTCGAAGTCCACGAGTCCGAGCACCCCGACGCCGGCCGCCGCCAGGTACAGCGCCACGGGCGATCCCAGGCCGCCTGCGCCGACGATCACCACTCTCGCCGCCTTGAGCTGTTGCTGTCCCTCGACACCGACCTGCGGCATCACGAGATGCCGCGAGTAGCGGACCAGCTCTTCGTGTGACAGCTGCGGTAGGCGAGACTCTTCAACCGTCGCCATGAGTTCTGAGTCAGTTGTGGGTGGGGTCGGCCGCAATATCCCGCCGCGCGACCCGCGGGGGTCGCGTCTCCCATCCAACCGCGTTTTCCAGGGCCCCCGTCCGCCGTCCCCGCCCACCCGTCCCGGCTCTACCGCACCGCCGCCGCCAGCGCCTCCTCGACCTCCGCCTCCGGCCCCGTGAGGTCCTCGAGGCTCACACTCCCGAGTAACTCATCGACCTGCCGCTGGACGGCGCGCCACACGGGACGAATGGTACAATCGCCTCCCGGCGCGCACCTTTCCGGATCGACCTGACGCAGATCGCAGTTGACTTCGAAAGTGCGATTCTCGGTCGCCTCGATAACGTCCCGCACGGTGACCGCCGCCGGCCGGCGTGCGAGGAAGTAGCCGCCCTTCGCACCCCTCACACTGTTCACCAAACCGGCACGACGAAGCTTGAGAAGGATTTGTTCGACGTAGTCGGCGGGGAGTCCCTCGATCTCCGCCACATCCCGGGCAGACACTGCCGCTTCCCCGACCCGCTTCGCGAGGTGGACAGAGACAATCAGCCCGTACTCAGCCCAAGTGGTGATACGCACGACCGCCTCCTGATGATGGGAATATCAAGGAGATTAGTCGGGATGGCAAGACACTACGCGACGCGCACGCGCGTCGGGTCAGTCGCTGCAATCGCCCAGCGGATACGTGAAGTGGCAGTTGGGGCATGGGTGCTTGCAGCCCCACGGTTCGGGGCTCACAGGGAAGCCGCAGCGCAGGCAAGTGGGGAGAGTAAGTCTCAGATCACCGATCTCGGCCGGTCGCTCTTCGAGCTTCGCGTCACCAAGTGGAGTGTTCAACGTGCCACCCTGAGCGATCGCATCTCTAGTACGGCGCATCCGCGCGTCTCAGCGCTTGCGCCGCCAAGAAGGGATTCGTCAACCTCTCGCGCCCGACCGTCGTCTCCGGACCGTGGCCGGGATAGAGCGCCGTTTCGTCGGGGAGTGAGAGGAGCTGACTCCCGATGCTCGAAAGCAGCAACCCGGTGTCGCCGCCGGGGAGGTCGGTACGGCCGATCGAGCCCGCGAAGACGGCGTCGCCCACGAACGCCATTCCCGGAGTTACGAAGGCCACGCTTCCAGGGCTGTGCCCGGGAACGTGACGCACCTCGAAGGTCACGGCCCCAACAGCCAGAGTCTGACCGCCGGCCAGGTCCTTCACCGCAGGGAGCTCCTCCACGGTGCCGACTCCCAGCCAGGATGCCTGCTGCGACACGCCGCCGTAGAGGGGGCGATCTTCCGGGTGCAGGTACACCGGCACGGGTCTCTCCCCCACGATGCGGGCCACTCCTTGAACGTGATCCACGTGCGCGTGGGTGAGCCAGATCTGCTTGAGGTTCCAGGCTTCGGTGTCGAGACGCCTGAGAAAGAGGTCCGCCTCCTCACCGGGATCGATCAGCACGGCTTCACCCGCCTCGGGGTCTCCCACGATGTAGCAGTTCTCCTGGAAGACCCCGTTGGTCAGGCAGATGACCTTAGCCGGAGGCAACTGCCTCCCGCTCCCGGGCTCGCTCCTTGTCGCGCAGCTCGGCCAGGTATTTCTCCACCGCGATCGCAGCCGTCGTGGCGTCACCCACCGCCGTAGTGATCTGGCGCGTGAGCTGCACGCGCAGGTCACCCGCTGCGAACAGCCCCGGGATGGACGTCATCATGTGGCTGTCGGTGATGATGTAGCCGCCCGGATCGTGGTCGAAATGGCTCCCCTTGATCAGGTCGGAGTTGGGGCGGAAGCCGATGAAGACGAACACACCGCCCACGTCCAGCGTGGACGTCTCGCCGGTCACCGTGTCTTTGAGGCGGAGCCGCCGGACGCCCTGCTCTTCACCCTCGATCTCCTCCACCACCTTATTCCATATGACCTCGATCTTGGGATTCTCGAACGCCCGCTGCTGAATGATCGGCGACGCGCGGAACTGGTCGCGCCGGTGGATGATATAGACCTTCTCCGCGTAGCGGGTGAGATAATCCGCTTCCTCCACCGCCGCGTCTCCGCCGCCGACTACGGCCAGGATCTCGTTCTTGAAGAAGGCGCCGTCGCAGACCGCGCAGTACGAGACTCCCCTTCCGGCGTACTCTTTCTCTCCGGGTACGCCGAGCTTTTTGGGTGTTCCTCCCGCCGTGAGGATCACGGCGGGAGCGCGATAGGTGCGACCGAGCTGCGTCGTCACCTCGAACTCGCCGTCAGGCTGCTTCTCGATGGCTTCGACTGTATCCATAACGAACTGCGCGCCGAACTTCTTCGCGTGGTTCGTCATCTTCTCGGCCAGCTCGGGGCCGCCCACGCTCTCGAACCCTATATAGTCTTCGATCAGGTCGGTGTTGAGCAGCTCCCCGCCCGGAACGCCGCGTTCGATCACCAACGTGTCGAGCATGCCGCGGCCGGCGTACATCGCGGCGCACAGCCCGGCGGGCCCTCCACCAACTATGATCACGTCGTACTCGGTCTTGCCGTTATCTGTCACAATCGCCTCGGTCGGTTTGCGCTCCCGCCTCACCAACGGGAGACGTGGGGTGACGGTTCCCACCCGACGCCCAACGAGCACTGGTAAGATAGCAAGTGCCGGTGCATATCGCCTTCGATCGTCTCACATCGCCATCCATCGCCTCACGTAGCCGCCCTCTCCTCGTGCAACTTTTCCATCCCATGCAGCCATCTTAGGGGCACGTGCAGTGAGCCGATATCGCGCTCCCGCGGGGAATCGTCGGCCCCATGCCAGTCGGATCCCCCGGTCGGCACCATCCGGTGCTCTAGGGCCAGCCGCCCGATGCGGGCGGTGGTCTCGTCATCGTGAGAGGGATGAACCACCTCGACTCCATCCACGCCCTGCCCAACGAGGCTGCGAAGCGCCCGAGCGGTTGCTCGCTCCCTCAAGTGCGCCGCCGACGTCACCCCGCCACATGCCCTGACCAGTGCGGTCACCTGCTCCACGGTGGGCAGCTCTTTGGGAACGAAGGCGGGCCTCCCGAAACCGATGTGCCGGTCGAACGCCGGTCCCACGTCGGGCACGTCTCCGCGCGCCACCAGCGCCCGGGCCACATGGGGCCGCCCCACCGCGCCGCCACCCGCCTGGGCCAGTACTTCTTCTTCCTTCACGGCCAGGCCGCGCTCGTTGAGCCGCCACACCATCGTCCGCGCCCGCTCGAGCCGCTTGGCCCTCTGGTCGTCCAGGAATCTCTTGAGGTCCTCGCTCTCGGCAGGGAGGAAGTAGCCGAGGAGATGCATCTCTCCCCAGTCCACCGCGACGGAGAATTCGCACCCCGCCACAACCCGAAGGCCGCGACGCTCGCCCTCACGCCGCGCCTCGGCCAGTCCCTCCAGGGTGTCGTGATCGGTGAGCGCGATGGCGTGAAGGCCCCTCTCGAACGCCCGGCGCACTACGTCTCTGGGAGCGAGGGAACCGTCGGACGCGTTCGAGTGAACGTGTAGATCGACGCCCGACCCGGTCACCGGCCGCGCGTCTTGGACCGGGGAGCCCCGCGATCCCTGCGGCCGTAGTCCGTCACCGGGCTCGTAGTAGCAGGCTGCGACTGACGCAGCAGCTCCCGCAGCTTCGCATCGGGCAGCTCCAGGAGGGCTGCATCGGTCTGACGCGCGCCCACGGGCGAGAAGCGAGTCACGCGGCGGACCAGGTTCGGACCGGTCCCCTTCTCGAAGACGAGGCCGAACTCATCGCGGTCGTAGATGGTGACCCGGCCTGCGGGGTACACTACCCACCGCTCACCGTCCACCTCTATCGTGCGCCGCGCCATCAGACGATCCCCTCGGGGAACTCCTCGAGCTGTTGCTTGAGGTCGGCCATGAACCGATCGGCGTCGGACCCGTCAAC
>JBHIEQ010000097.1:0-8972 GCA_046760725.1 Gemmatimonadales bacterium | reverse complement strand
GGGCGGCGGCAGGTTTGGCTCGCGCGGCGGCCCGAGGCAGGGCCAATGTGGTAGGCGCGATCGGGCCTCTGGGGATCCGCATCGAGCCTTTCGGCCCTACCGCGCGCGACGAGGCAGCGCAGTTCTTCCAGCGGCAGGCGAGGGGCCTCTGCGAGGGCGGGGTCGATGGCTTCATTCTCGAGACGTTCGCGGATCTCGAAGAGCTGTCGGCCGCCTACCGCGGAGTGAGAGCGGTATCTGATCTCCCCGTAATCGCGCAGGTCACAGTCGGGGAGGACGGGTCCACCGCCTACGGCACCGACGTGGAGCAGGTGGCTCGCACGCTCACCGCACTGGGTGCCGAAGTCGTGGGCCTGAACTGCGCCGTGGGGCCGGCATCGATGCTGGACGCCATCGAGCGTATGGCCGACGCCACCGATCGTCCCCTTTCGGCACAGCCCAACGCCGGCCTTCCCCGCGCAGTCGGCGATCGCAAGATCTACCTCTCGAGCCCGGATTACATGGCAAACTACGCGCAGCGCATGATCGAGGTCGGCGCCCGCTTCATCGGAGGCTGTTGCGGGACGACACCCGAGCATATCCACCGGATCCGCGACCTGGTAGCCACCATGCAGCCGCGCCACGTGACTGTCGTTGTGAAACGCGGCGAGGTGAAACCGGCGGCGGGAGTCACAGCCGCGCCACTGGCGGAGCGGTCACCGTGGGGGCGAAAGCTCGCGGCCCGCGAGGTCGTCACGAGCGTGGAGCTGCTACCCCCCAAGGGGCCCAAGCGCGATTCGCTGATTGAGCAAGGCAAGAAACTGAAGGCGGCGAACGTCGATGCCGTGACGGTCCTGGAGGGCCCCCGTGCGAGAAGCCGTATGGGAGCCCTGGCCGCCGCCACGATCCTGGAGCACGAGGCCGGCGTGGAGACGATCATTCACTACACATGTCGCGACCGCAACATGCTCGGGATGGTGAGCGACCTCCTTGGTGCAGCCGCCGTGGGGCTCAGGAACATCTTGATCGTCACCGGAGACCCTCCGAGAACCGGACCCTACCCAGAGGCAACTGCAGTCTTCGACATAGACAGCATCGGACTCACCAACGTCGTGTACCGGCTCAACCACGGGTTGGACCCCGGAGGCAATCCCACCGGGGAACCCACCAGATTCGTGATCGGTGTCGCCATCAATCAGAGCGCGGCGGACATCGACCGAGAGCTGAGCCGGCTCCACTGGAAGGTGGATGCCGGAGCGGACTTCGCGATCACGCAGCCGGTGTTCGACCCCGCCGCCCTGCGAGCTTTCATGCAGCGGGCGGCGGATGACCTGCACATTCCGGTCGTGGCGGGTATCTGGCCGCTCCTCTCGGCGCGCAACGCAGAATTTCTCGCCAATGAGGTCCCGGGAATCGAGGTCCCCGACGACATACTGCGACGCATGCGACGGGCTCAGGAGGGGGGTGACGACGCGGCGCGCGCAGAAGGAATAGCCGTAGCGCGCGAGATGATCTCCATGCTACAAGGGCTGGTTCAGGGGTTCCACGTGAGCGCGCCGCTCGGCCGCGTTGACGTGGCACTGGAGGTGATCGGGCGCTGACGCTGCTCGATCGGCTCCGTGCGGACGATCCGCTCGTCGCGATCGAGCTCCGTCCACCACGAGCGGGGCTGAGCTCTGCGGAGAGCATGGACAGCTGGATCGGCATGTATCATTCGGTCCGGCGCCTCGCCCGACACGATACGATCATTTTCCTCACCGACAATGCCGTCGGTCAGGCGGAAGAAGAGAACCTTAATCACCTGACCGGCAATCTCGCCGGTGATGTGGATCCCGCCCGCGTCGCGCCTTTTCTCACCTGCAAGCACACCCTCGACTATTGCATGATGTACGCCACCCGCGCTGCCTCACACGGCTTTCAAGCGCTCACCGTGTTGGGCGGCGACCGCTCGGTCGGCCCGCCACGCTGCGTGGAATACGCCTACCTCTTGCGAGGAATGATCCGAGAGCGGCTCCCCCTGCTCACACTTGGAGGCTGGGCCAACCCGCACCGCGACCCCGAGAAACAAGTCGGATTCCTACTGAGCGAGAGCTTCAACGCCGAGTTCTACCTCACACAGATCGTCTCACATCACGACATGAGGCTTGTGGAGCGCTTCGTGGAAGCCGCGCGGAAGAGGGAAGTGCCGTACCCCGCGGTGTTCGGCGTCTTCTACTACCGCAGCGCCAACCCCGCGACGCTCGGGGCGCTGGAACGCTTCTTTCCGGTGCCCACCCGCCAGATCACTGAAGAGTTCGCGGCAGGTCGCTCGCCGGAGGAGATCTGTGCCACAACCATTCGCGCCCTCCGCGACGTCGGTGTGAACAAGATTTACGTGAGTAACCTGGGCTTCCGCCGCCCCGAGCGTCGCTATCGGTCATTGCTCGACGCCGTCGAGACCCCCGCATGACCGACCCCGCGGTGCTCATCACGGGAACCTCCACGGGCATCGGCGCCGCCACTGTACGGTTCCTGGACCAGAGAGGCTACCGCGTCTTTGCCGGTGTGAGGCGCGAGGAGGATGCGGCGCGGCTGAGGGACTCCTCTTCCGAGCGAGTCACGCCTGTCTTCCTGGACGTGACCGATCGCTCGATGGTGACCGCGGCAGCGGAGCTCGTCGAACGAGCTGCACCCCACGGTTTGGCCGGGCTGGTCAACAATGCCGCGGTTTCCGTCCCGGGCCCGATTGAAGGCATCCCGCTCGACGAGTTCCGCGCGCAGCTGGAGGTGAACCTCGTGGGTGTTCTGGCGGTGACGCAGGCGCTGCTGCCCTCGATCCGAAGGGCGGGCGGGCGAATCGTCAACGTCAGCTCGATCAACGGGCGCGTCGTAACACCCTTCGGCACGCCCTACGGAACGTCCAAGTTCGGCCTGGAAGCGCTGAGCGACGGCCTCCGCGTGGAGCTGAGACGCTGGAAGATCCACGTATCAGTGATTCAGCCGGGAGCCATAGACACACCGATCTGGACGACATCTCTCGCGAGGGCGAAGGGAATTGCGGCTTCACTTCCCCCGGAGGTACAGGAGCTGTACCGCGGCATCATAGCCAAGATAGAGGGACGCGCGGCGGCACCGCCCCCTCACGCCCTCGCGCCGGAGCGCGTGGCCCGCGTGATCTACCGTGCGCTCACCGCCAGGCGGCCGAAGACGCGTTACCTGGTGGGGTGGGACGCCCGTCTGGCAGCCGTCATGAAGGCGCTACTGCCGGACCGCGCCATGGACCGAATACTGGGAAGTCGTGCAAAGCGAAGGTGACAGCGGAGAGACGTACGCCGCAGGGCAGACTCATAATCTCCCCCGCCGCTTGAGCGCCAGGTACGCATCTACCACCCCCTGACTGGCACGCTCGGGCGGCACGTCCAACACCAAGGCTCCCGTACGTCTCATTTGAGCGAGCGCCTCCTCGCGCTTGGCCAACATCTCTTCGGCGGCTGCTTTGCGATAAGCCTCCTGGACATCGGTCGGCCTCCCCGCCGCCACTCCATCGAGCTCGGTGTTGCGGAGTGTCACGACGAGCGGAAGGTGCCGAGGGCTGAGGGACGCCATGTTGCCCACCAGCGCCTCGGAAGCGAGGCGATCGATCACGTCCGTGAAGAACACGGTCAGTGCCCGCTTGCGGTTGCGCACGGCGAGATAGCGAAATGCCGCCGGATAGTCCGGCTCAACGAGCTTCGGTCGCACCACCGCGAGCACATTCAGCACCTGTCTTAGCCCGCGCCGGCCTCGCTGCGGGGCCACGTACTGTTGCACCACGTCGGAAAAGACCATCACACCCACGTTGTCGTCGTGATGGTTCGCCGCGAACGCCAGCCACAAGGCTGCGCGAACGACGTAGTCCATCCGCGCGGCTCCCGCGACTTCCTCGGTCGAGAGACGTCCCGAATCGAGGACCATCAGGACCTGCTGGCGCCGTTCCTCCTCGTACTGCCGGGCGATGACCTTGCGCCGCCTAGCCGTCGCCTTCCAGTCGATGTGACGCGTGTCGTCCCCCGGAACCCATTCGCGGAGGCTCTCGAACTGTCGACCCTCGCCCAGTCGGCGGAACTGCCTGAGACCCACCTCACGGCGGCGAACGGCCTCGGCGATGGAGGCCTTGAGCCTGGAGGCCGGAAGGCTGGGATAGACGATCACGTCCCAAGGCAGGTTGATCCGCCACTGCCTGAGACCGAGGCCAAGTGGCCCCGCACTGCGGACCGCAAGCCAACCACCCCGCTCCCGGCCACGCCACCGCGGCGCCACGGGGACGGATTCCTGCCATGAATCGCGAGCCGCGATCGCGAACGATCGCGGCTCGCCCGCGCCACCAAGGAGATCCGGACGAACCTCGCGCACCGTGAGGCGAGCCTTGTGAGCCCCACCGTTGTGCCAGTGATACGCGGCTACTGTGTGACGCCCCACCGAGAAACTCTCGGGCGCACGGCGCTCGACCCGCACGCGGCCCGGGGAAACGGCCAGACCGGCGTCGAGCGCCGTGAGAACGAGGATCACAACATTCGCCACCACCATGAGATCGATCGCGGCCGCGCTGGCATATCCTAAGAGCGCTAGCGGAGCCACGACCACGAGAAGAGCGAGGGACCGCTTCGTGGGTAGGATCAACCGCCCGGAGCCTCCGTCCGCTCAAGGATACCCTCGAGCGCCATGTCAGGGGTCATTCCCTCCAACTCCAGCTCCGGGGCCACAGCGACCCGGTGCCTCAGCACCGGAAGCGCGAGCCGCTTCACGTCGTCAGGAATCACATAGTTCCGCCCCTCGACCAACGCCAGAGCGCGGGACGTCTTGAGCAGCGCCACTCCAGCACGTGGACTGGCCCCGAGAGTGAGTGAGGCCGCTTCTCTCGTCGCACGCACTATCTGCGTCATATAGGCGGTGATCCGCGCCTCCACACGCACTCTGCGAGCGGCTTCTCTCAACTCCTCGACCCCCTCGGCATCCACAACCCGTCCGACCCCGTAGCTCGCGGGCTCGTCGGCCTCGAAGCCCTCCATGTACCGGGACAGGATTCCCTGCTCGGTGTCCTTCTCCGGATACCCGATGTTCACCTTCATCACGAACCGATCGAGCTCCGCCTCGGGCAGCGGATACGTCCCCTCGAACTCGATCGGGTTCTGGGTGGCAAACACCGTGAACGTCTTGGAGAGTGGATGGCTCATCCCGTCCACGGTAACCGTACGCTCCTGCATCGCCTCCAGTAGCGCCGCCTGCGTCTTCGCCGGCGCGCGGTTAATCTCGTCCGCGAGAACCAGATCGTGGAAGATCGGTCCCGGACGAAACACGAACTCATGACGCTCCGCCAGCACCGAGATACCGGTAACGTCGCCGGGCATGAGATCCGGAGTGAACTGGATACGGGCAAAGCTCACGTCGAGCAGTCGCGCAAGCGTGCGGACGAGAAGAGTCTTGGCCGTACCAGGCACACCTTCCAGTAGTACGTGTCCCCGCGCCAAGAGCGCGATGAGGCAGTCCCGCGTTGCGGCATCCTGGCCCAACACGACGCTGCGCAGGGACTCTAGTATCTCGACGATTCGCTCGTTCGCCCGAGTGCCTTCCACACATCCTCCACGGCCTGAGCGGCGGACAGCACGCGCTGATCACCGCCGCGTTCTCGGAGCAGCCAGTCCAGGCGCCTGATCGCACCCTGCGCTTCAGGCGATCGTGTCGCCACTGCGAGCGACTCCAGCCACTCCCGTGCGTCACTCCCCGCCCGGCGGCGGTCCCGGCCCGACTGCGAAAGACGGCGTCGCAGCCCGTTAACGATGAGCCCCACCGCAGTGTCCCAACCCTCGGACCGTTGCAGGCCCGCTGCAAGCGCATCCACATGCTCCAGCGGTGAACGGCGACGGCTCTCAGTCACTGTGAGCGCCGGCCCGAATCGCACTGCGAGCGCCGCCAGACCGACGAGCGCGGCAAACACCAGCTGGAGCAACATCCATCCCGGAGGGGCGGCGCGCATCCAGCGCCACGCGGCGGCGAAAACGGACCCGCCGACGCCGAGGCCCTGGTGGTACTCGTCGGCGATCACGCGCGACGGGTGCTCCGCCAGCAACCACCCCAAAACCAACGTGCCGGCGTCACCTTCCCGCAGCGCCCGATTGGAGATGAACCGGGAATCGGCGAGCAAGATTACTCTGCCACCGCCGGCAGTCTCGAGTCGCGCAGCAACCAGCCGACCATCTTCGGTGCTCAACAGGGGCACATCCCCGACGATCCGCGCACGCGCACATACCGGTTCCTCGGCTCCGAGGGCCGGCCGCTCCTCATCGATTGGCGCGTCCGATTGGCCCGCGCGCCGCAATACGAAACGCACGTCCGGAAGTGAGAGCTCGGGGGAGCTCGACCCGACGGTAGCATCATCGCCGCGCACGCGTACCACGTCGAAGCCGAAACACGACTCGACGCCGTTTCTCCCGCTGAGGAACAGTGCTCCGCCACGCTCGACGAGCGACACAAGCTCTTCCGCCTCCGCGCCTGTGGGCGGATACCGCACGTCGAGCAATGCCACCCACTCGTCGCCTCCGCCGGACAACGAGTCTGCGATCCCAAAGAGCGGCCTACGGCGCTTTTCGACCGGCACTCCCAACATCTCGAGTGCCCGCGCAAAGGCGCTCGCTCCATTGGGACCATGAACCTCGGTGGACCGGCGGGGATCGCTGATGCTCTCGTCCGGCGAAGCCCGACTCCCCGCCACAGCGGCGAGTACCGTGGCGACCGCCAACGCCAGGATAACCGCCAGCTCAGTGCGCCGCATGGTCTCTTGCCAAAGACGCCGCACGCTGATCGAAGCGCTCGACACTCTCTTCGTCGCACGGAACGCCGCCGAACAGGTGCCGGTAGAGATCCATCACCAGATCCGCAAGCTCGCGGCGAAGCGCCTCCCCTAGCTCCGCCTCGAGAGCGTACTCGGCGGGAGTCTTGGACGGATGAAAGCGCACGACTCGACGCCGGTCCAACTGTAGGACCAGCGCCCTGAAGCGATGCGAGAGCGCCGCCGCGTAGAGCCCCCGGCCGGCCAAGCGGCGGGCTTCAACAATGTACCAATCGGGACCGTAGAGCTCGCTCGGAACAACCATGGCAGGGGACTCCCGAGCAGCAGCCTTTGACCGCAACGCGCGGGACATCAGGTAGCCGAAGTGGACGAGGATCGCGATCAGTACGGCCGACAGCGTTCCGATCAGAACGTAATACGCTCCCGGGTGATCGGCCTCGAGCGCCCTCAGCCAACTGTAGCTTCGCTCCCACAGGTCGATCAGGAACTGCAATGGGTGTCGCGGAACATCCCACTCATACTCGGGTGCGCGGAACACTTCCCGAAGAACGACGCGCAGCGAATCCGACGGCGGTACGGATGCTTGGATACTCACGTGATCGGGCGCTCGAACCCGCCGCTCAACCGTTCGCTCAAGTGAGCGAGATCGAACCCCTCTTTCCGAACCCGCAAGTCGTAGTAAAACAACGTGAACACGCAGGGGTTGATGGGATACACCATGAGCGACAGCAGCTGAGCGCCGACGTCAGCGGTTGTCTCCGTCCAGGGCACCGTGGCCGCTACCGCTCCCGCGATCATGAATGGGAGAAATACCAGCACGAGCACGACTATGCCGAGGAGAATCGCGCGCCCCTTTGCGCCCTTGGTGAGAGCCCATGACCGCCCGAGCGCGTCGGTCGCCGCCGGAAGATCTTCCAGGACGACCGCCTGGGTCACCACTGCATAGCCGGCGGCCAGCACGACCGCCATCACCATGCCGACCGGCACCAACAATGCTGCCGCTAGCACGAGCACGGGGGACTGAAGGGCAAAGGCCAGCATGGCGCTGGCCACAAGGAACGGGACCCCGAAAGCCAGCCCGATCAACAGGTACTTTGCCAGCCCTGCCACGAAAATGCGCCACACCTTACCGAAGGCGAAGCCGAGTGCATCTCCCATCGTGGGATCCTCACCCAAGTACACCTCCGAGATGATCCAGATCGTGGCACCCGCAGCAATGAGTCCTCCAAGGCCTGACAACAAGACGGCCGCCAACGCCGTCACCGGGTGTTGCGCGACCCCACCTCCAAGCACCACGTACACGTTCATAATCGCCGGTACTCCCTGGCACACTACCACGACCGCCACCAGCGTGCCAAAGTGGACGCGGTATATGGCGAGCGCTCCGTCGAGGATTTCGCCGACCGACATGGCGCGCAGCTCGTATGTGGCCACAGTGCCTCCCAGGCGGTAAAATGTGGTGCACATGTCGGCGGCGCGACCCCGAGTAGTCGAGTTCTCCAAAACGATCACGGTCGAGACCCCGGAGCACGTCGCGCTGGAGTTCGAGCTTGCGGGGCTGGGCGCGAGAACCGCCGCGATCGTCGTCGATCTGCTGATCCTATCCGCCCTGTGGCTCGGCCTAAGCGCGGCGTTCGCGCTCGCCGCGCGCCTTGGGGAAACGTGGGGATCGTGGGCCGCGGCCGTGTTCATCGCGGCGGCGTTCGTGGTGGCCTGGGGCTACTTCGCTCTTTTCGAGGCACTCTGGGGAGGGAGGACGCCGGGAAAGCGACGCGCCGGAATCAGGGTCGTGATGGACACCGGTCACCCGATCACGTTCACCGCTGCGGCCGCCCGAAATCTCGTTCGCATCGTTGACGTGCAGCCGCTGGGCGCCTCTCTCGTGGGTGTACTGTTCGTCTTCTTCCACCCTCATCATAAGCGACTCGGCGACATCGTGGCCGGAACGGTGGTAATCCGAGACCGGTCCGAGGAACTCTCGCCCGTCCCCCGTTTGGACGTCTCGGACCGAGAGACGATGGAGACGACTGCCCACACCCCTCTCATGCCGCAGGAGGAGTTTGGCCTGCTCGAGCAGTTCCTATCCAGACTCGACGAGCTGGATCGGACCGCCAGGATTCGGCTCGCAGCGGACCTCGGACGCAGATTCGCCAAGTACGCCCACGAGAGTGATCCACATGGCGAGGCG
>JBHIEQ010000096.1:0-8997 GCA_046760725.1 Gemmatimonadales bacterium | reverse complement strand
AACGCCGCGCTATGTGCTGCGCGTATGGCGGCGTGGCTGGAGCTTGCCCCGCCGGACGGCATGGTGCTGGAAACTGAGGCGGGGAATCTCGAGGCCCGGTGCCTCGCAGGGGAGGAGGAGCTTGCCGAGATCGCGGTACCGGAGCCGCAGTCGATTTCGGAGCCGGCCATCGAGCTCTGCCCCGGGGAGGTCTCGATCAGTCTTACCACGGTCGCGGTGCCGCATCTGGTCGTCGTTGTGGCGGAGTTGGCGGCGGTTCCCCTACTACGGAGAGGGCCCGAGCTCAGGTCACACCCGGCGGTCGGGGAAGGGGGGTCGAACGTCAACTTCATTGCCTTGGACGGCGACTCTTGGGCGATGCGGACGTACGAGCGGGGGGTCGAGGCCGAAACGCTGGCGTGCGGCACCGGGGCGGTGGCCGCTGCGGCCGTTCTGAGCAAGCGGGGCAAGATCACCCTTCCTTGGACCGTCAGGGCCCGCTCGGGCGCGCACCTCACCGTGCGTGCCCGGGTGGCGGAGCCGGGCCGTTTGCTCGATCCGCGGCTCCGCGGGGAAGCGCGGCTCGTCTTCCGCGCCATTCTTGGGTCACTGCCGCTCTAGGCCGGGCGACTGCCTAAAGGGCGCGCTGCCAGATCGCGCGTCACGCTCTGACGTCCTGGCGCCCCTGTTAACATGGTGGGAAAACCATCTATCCCCTTACAAGCAAAGATGATACGAGCATACCGTGGCTGCAGGGCAGATGTTTTCCACACAGCGGGGAGCCCCTACTTAACATAACATATCTTATACGCAGTCGCAGTAGTCCAGAACAAGGGGCGCCCGTTGCGGGCGCCCTGGGTGCTAGTCCAGTGTCGAGTCCGGCCCGCTCAGCTTCCCTGCGTGCTCTGGACGGCTCCGAGCTCGGCGAGCCGGACCCGGGCTTCCAGCACGCCCGGAGATTCCTCGTGCTCCGTAATCACGCGCCGGTAGGCGGCCAAGGCCTGCACTGTGTCACCTGCGGTAGCGAACGCGCGACCGGCGTCAAGCAGGTACTGGGCCGACACGCGGCTGTACCACGATGTGCGGGCAGCTTCCAGGTATGCGCTAGCCGCTTCAGCGTGGCTCCCAAGCTCCTCCAGGGCCGCCCCGAGTAGCCCGTTGATGGGTGCCAGAAACTGCTCGCTCACGCCGCGTTCGAGCGCCTCCCGCAACTCCGCTACGGCCTGCCCCGGCTCCTGTTGCGCGAGTCGCGCCTGAGCGAGAAGAACCGTCGCTTCGTCGGCAGCAAGCGTGCCGCCATAGCTCGCTATCAAGCGCGACAAATCACTCGCTGCCAGAGCGATGTTCCCAGCCTGGAGCGCGATCCTCGCGTCGTCAAGGGTGCGCTGCGCGAAGGCTTCCCTACGCTGCTTCGCGGTGATGAAAAACCAGCCGCCCAGCACGATGACCGCGACTCCCGCGGCCACCGCGGTCACCGCTCGTCGATGCGACCTGAACCAGCCGGTAATCCGCTCCAGCGGTTCTCGTTCTCGTCGTGCGCTGTCTTTGTCGATGGGTCGGATTCCCCTGCCTGAGCTGAAGAAACCCCTCTCGCCCGTCCCCACCTTCTTGCTGGGGCGACTCGCCTCCTCAGTTCGGTCCGCCGCCCGCCGCCCGCCGCCCGTCCCCTGCCCCCTGCCCCCCGCCCCCCTGCCCCCCCATGCCCCTGGGGTGACTCGAACACCCGGCCAACGGTTTAGGAAACCGCTGCTCTATCCAACTGAGCTACAGGGGCTAGAAAAGGCGCCGGAAACTAACAGCATCGGACCGTGCGGCAAAGCTCCTGCTGATCGCGAGTCGAAGTCGAACCGGCGCGCCAACCTGACAGACCGCCACTGACAGCCAAGCGCGGGGAGAATCAGCTCGAGGTATCCCCATGAGCCAGGCCCGCACTCGTAACTACCTGATATGAAACATCTTACCATGCACGTGCTCATGTGGAATACCCGTCTTATCCACATTTTCCACACGAGACATGCGAGGGCCCTCTCTGAGGGCCGCTTCAAACAGGTCGATGGCCTCCCGGGTCCCTTTCCCCACGACCTCCACCCGCCCATCTGGCAGATTCGCCGCCCAGCCCACTATGTCCAGCGCCTCCGCCTGTCGGAGTACGTACCAGCGAAACCCGACTCCTTGAACCCTTCCAGAGAGGACCCAACGTGCCGCCAGCTGCTCTTGGCTCACGCCTCTCTGCCCTCGGAGGCGCCCGGCGAGCCGGCTCCTTGCGCGAGCTGGCCGCGCCGGCGCCTGTAGAGGAGGGTGTAACCGCCCAGTACAAGCAGTATCAGCGGGATCAGGGCCACGGTGGCCCTAGAGCTGTAGCGCCGCACTTCAGGGTTCTCGATGAGCTGGTCGATGGAGCTCAGGACCTCTGCATGCTGCCCGACGTACCATCCCACGTAGGTCAGGACGGCGCACCAGATGCCCGCTCCGGCGGCAGTGTAGAGTGCGAAGCGATCCAGCCGCATTCTCGCGACCCCAGCCGGCAGCGAGATCAGTTGCCGGATCACAGGGATGAGCCGTCCCACGAACGTGCTCACTTCTCCGTGGCGGCGGAAGAACGCCTCGGCGCGGTCCAGCTTGGCCTCACTGATCAGCAAGTATCGCGCATACCGGTGTAGCAGAGGCCGGCCGAGTCTCACGGCGAGGTAGTAGTTGACCATCGCCCCGATCAGACTTCCGCTGAGGCCGGCTGCCAGCGCGATCCAGGCGCTCATCCTGCCTTGAGCGGCAAGGTACCCTGCGGGCGGAAGCACCACCTCGCTCGGGAATGGCACGAACGACGACTCGACGGCCATCAAGATAGTGATGCCCGGGTAGCCCAGGCGAAACACCAGCTCGGCGAGCCACGTCGCGAAAGATTCCAGCATCGCTCAGCTTCCCTGCTCTTCCGGCCGGCCAGGATACGCGTGGCGGCCCAGGAGGGGCACGAAGTTGGCCTCCCCCAGCTGCTCCTCCGTGACCGTCGTCCCGCTCTTGCTGATTCTCACGAGCAGCTGGCTCTCCCCTCGTTCCGCATGCCGCGTGGGCGGACGATCTCCCGGCCCGCCAATCGGGATGACGAGCCGCCCTCCGTCGGCGAGCTGATCCACCAGGGGACCTGGCACCCGAGGGCTCACCGCCGACACGAGGATCGCCTGGTAGGGGCTCAACGGTCGCCCCCTCGATGCCCGCAGCGCGCAGCGCATCGCGCGCTCGCGCCGCGAGTTCGGGTACTCGCTCAACGGAGACGACGGACTCCGCGAGAAACGTGAGCAGCGCGGTCTGATATCCTGACCCCGTCCCGATCTCCAGGACCTTCTCCGTCCCCTCGAGCGAGAGTGCCGCGAGGAATCGCGCCTGTGTGCTTGGCTGGGATGCCGTCTGGCCGTGGCCGATGGGTAGCGCCCGGTCCTCGTATGCCGATCTCTCCAGGGCCTCCGGTACGAACAGGTGGCGGGGCACCTCGCCGAACGCCCTGAGAACCGCCATGTCCGAGAATCCCTGCTTCCTGATTTCCTCGACCAGCCGGGCCCGGTACCCGCCGTAGGAATCGCCTACCGTCCGAGCTGCCATGACCGCACATCGTCCAGTAGCGCGTAGTTAGTCAAATCGAGATGCAGCGGTGTGACCGAGATGAACCCGTCACGCACGGCACGGAAGTCGGAATCCTCTCGTCCCGACCACGAGGACTGTCCCCCTCCGATCCAGTATATCGGACGCCGCCACGGATCTCGGCAGGTTGATGTTGAGCAGAGTCTCGGCCGGGAAGTCCGTGACGCCCACGATGTTCGCCACCAGCCGCTCCAGCCACGGGCGGTGACTTTCGAGGATAACAGGGTCGACGAAACCCGCGAGAGAGATGGCCACGCCCGGGATGCCGAGGGACAGCCCCTCCATGGCTGCTGCGACCGTGCCCGAATAGAGCACGTCCTCGCCCATGTTCGGCCCATGGTTGATGCCGGAGAAGACGAAATCTGGCCTGCGTTTGAGGAGGGTGCCCAGGGCGAGCAGCACGCAGTCGGTGGGGGTGCCGTCCACTTGATAGCGGCCGTCGCCGTGTCGAGTTGCGCGCAGCGGCCGATGCAGCGTGAGCGAGTTGCTCGCGCCGCTCTGCTCGCGGTCGGGAGCCACCACGTCCACCCGGGCGACGGACCGGCACACCTCTGCGAGAATCGAGAGCCCGCGGGCGGTAATGCCGTCGTCGTTACTGACCAGTATCCTCAACCGGTTCTTTTCCGTTCAGGATGTCGAGGATGCCGCGGAGCTCGGAGGTGAGGCTCTCGACCGTCTCCCTCTGGAGTGCGACGCGGGCCTCGGTCTTCAGCTCGCCCGTGCGGCGGTATTGTTCGATTCTCTTGCGGGCTCCTTCGATCGTGTACTTCTCGGAATAGAGCAGGTGTTTGACGAGCATGATCAGCTCGATCTCGCGCCGCTGATAGACGCGGTTCCCCGAGCGGTTCTTGGCGGGGTTGAGAAAGCGGAACTGGCTCTCCCAGTACCTGAGCACGTGCGGCTTGAGATCGGTCAGCTGGCACACGTCCCCGATAGAGAAGAACTCCTGAACCGGTCGCGGCGCCGTCATCCCCACCTCTCCGGCTTTGGATCCCGTCCCATCAAGTCCTTGACCGCCTGGGCAGGCGCTTTGTTCTCGAACAGGATCTTCTCCACCTCCGAGGCGATGGGGAGCTCCACTCCGGTCCGCTCGCTCAGCGCCACCGCCGCGCGGGCCGTTCTGACACCCTCGGTCACCGTGCGGCGCTCCGCCAACACTTCGTCCAGCGTCCTACCTTTGGCGAGCTCCTCCCCGAGAGAGCGGTTGCGGCTCAGCGCGCCCATTGCCGTGAGCAGGAGGTCTCCGATGCCGGCGAGTCCGGCGAACGTGAGGGGCGAGGCTCCCAGTGCCTCACCGAGGCGTGTCATCTCGGCCAAACCCCGGGTGACCAACGCCGCGCGTGGGTTGTGGCCCAGTCCCAGGCCGTGGAGGATCCCGCTGGCGATTGCTATGACGTTCTTGAGCGCCCCGCCGAGCTGGACGCCTACGACGTCGTCCGTGGTGTACACCCGAAAGGACTCGCTTGTGAAGACGCGCTGGGCCAGCGCCGCCGCGTCCGGGTCACGCGATGCCACGGCCACAGCGGTGGGCTGTCTCTGGTAAACCTCGCGCGCAAAGCTGGGGCCTGAGAGGGCGGCTACCCGCGCACCCTCCAGCGTCTCCTCCAGCACCTCGCTCATCGTCTTAAGTGTGTCGGCCTCCAGTCCCTTCGACGCGCTGACCACCAGGGGTCTCGGCCCTCGGCCCAGCGATCCCGCCACGGCGGTCGCAATCTCCCTCAGCACATGAGACGGTGTGGCCGCGACCAGCAAATCCCGGTCACGTACGACGTCGCTCAGGTCGTCGGACGCGCGAAGCCCGTCGGCGAGGGGCGAATCGGGCAGATATAATGCGTTGACGCGCTCCCGGTTGATCGAGTCCACAACCTCGTGCTCGTACGCCCAGAGCGTCACCTCGTGCCCGCTTGCCGACAGGAGATCGGCGAGGGTCGTACCCCAGCTCCCTGCGCCGATAACCCCGATCCTCATCGAGCCCCTCCCGGCATGCCGTGAGGCCGCCCGACGCGGTTCTCCGTTCCGGCGACCAGTCTCCGGATGTTGGCGCGATGCGTGAAGACGATGAACCCCGCCAGCACGATCCCAGCCGCGGCCGTGTAGCTGTCGCCCGGCTCGAGCAGTAACACAGCGATCGGAAAACTGATCGCTCCCAGGATCGAACCCACAGAGACGTACCGTGTCGCGAGTACCAGAAGCAGCCACAGCCCGGCGCTGACCGCCAGGGCCGCGGGCGCGAGCGCGAGGACCGCCCCCGAGGCCGTGGCTACGCCCTTTCCGCCCCTGAACCGCAGGTATATGGAAAACACATGTCCCATTACAGCGGCCACCCCGCTCGCCACCGGCAGCCAGGGCTCCGAGTCGGTGCGTGAAGTTGCGTACAGCACCGGCAAGAATCCCTTCGCCACGTCGAAGATCGCGACGGGCGCGGCGTAGGCCCACCCCAGAACGCGGTACACGTTGGTGGCGCCGAGGTTCTTGCTACCTCGCTCGCGGAGATCGACTCCCCCCAGTCTGCCGGCGAGGTAGCTCGACGGGATGGCTCCCAAGAGGTAAGATCCCGCCACGATCAGGATGCTGGTCACCGCTTACCCTTCTTCCTGCGTAGCTTGATTCTGATCGGGACGCCCTCGAATCCCCACGCTCGGCGGAACCCGTGCTCGAGATATCTGACGTACGCTTCGGGCACCGCCTCCGGCCGGCTGCTCACCAGCGCGAACGTCGGCGGTTCGGTACCGACCTGTGATCCGTACAACAGCTTGACCTCTTGACCGCCCTGCTGCGGCGGCTGGTTGTTGCGCACGAGTTCCTCGAGCACCCGGTTCACTGTAGCCGTCTGCACGCGCTGGAGGCGACGCTCGGCGACGCCGACGATGGCGTCGAGCAGCTTGCGCACGCGCTGCCCCGTTACGGCGGAGACGTACAGAAACGGTACGGATCTCAGGAACGGGGCACGACGCGCCAGAGCCTCTTCGCCGCGCGCAGCGGTTCCGGCGTCCTTTTCCTCCACCAGGTCCCACTTGTTGACCGCCACGATGAGTCCGGAGCCGCGGTCCCACACCTCCCGTGCCACACGTACATCCTGGCCTTCGAGCCCCAGGCTGGCGTCCACCACGAGCACCGACACGTGAGCCCGCTCGATGGCCCGCTGAGTTCGGAGCGTCGAGTAGAATTCGATCTCATCCTCTACTTTCGATCGCTTCCGTAACCCCGCTGTATCAATGAAGTTGAGGGTCCGCCCGTGGTACCGCAAGGGGGAATCGACCGCGTCCCGCGTCGTACCCGGCTCGCGCGTCACCAGGAACCTGTCGTGTCCCAGGAGCCGGTTCATCAGGGAGGACTTACCCACGTTGGGACGGCCCACCACGGCAACCTGGATCCCCTCCGGCTCGGCGAGCCGGGGGAGATCGGGGAGCAACGAGACGATGCGATCCAGGAGGTCTCCGGTTCCCTTCCCGATTGCGGCCGACACCGGTTGCGGGTCGCCCAGCCCCAGTTCATGGAAGACATGGTGGGACAGCGTCTCGGGGAGATCGTCCGCCTTGTTCGCCGCGAGGAGGACGCGCTGTCTAAGCGGCCACAGGAGCTGAGCGACCTCGATGTCAATGGGGTGGAGGCCCTCTGCCGTATCGACGACCAGGATCACGGCGTCCGACTCGGTAATGGCCATCTCGATTTGACCCCGCACTCCACTGGACAGCTCGTCTCGCTCGGCGGTCCAGCCGCCCGTATCAATTAGCCAGAATCTCCGCCCGGACCATTCCGCCAAGGCAAAGTGCCGGTCGCGCGTCACGCCCGGCCGGTCATCGACGATCGCCCGGCGTCCTCCCACGATGCGATTGAACAAGGTGGACTTTCCCACGTTGGGGCGCCCGATTATGGCCACAGTGGGGTGCGTCACGCTCCCTCACCGTCTTGGAGAGCGTCCGCGAAGTCGTGAGAGAAGCGCACGTCGCCTGGGAGCCGTTCCATGAGATCGGCTGCGGGCAGGTCGTCGAGAAACACGCCCGTCTCGTTCACGGCTTCCGCGGGGAGGAGTACGATGTCCAGGTCTCTGCGCGGCTCTAGCGCTCTCGCAATCGAGCGTCCCGGCAGCAGGCCTGCGGAAGTCACGCCGGGCCCAAAGAGGTCGTTGGTCACAACGATGAGCTCGTAGTGCGCACCGCTGACCTCATGCAGCAGCTCGAGCAGGTCGGGCATATGTTTCCCCATGGCGGTCCCCGTCACGACTCCGATGCGCGCTCCCGAGTGCCAGGTGATCTCGTCTCGAGCTTCCTTCACCTTCTCCTGGAGGTATCGCACGCTTCCGACTCCGTTCTCGACCTGATCGAAACCGTCGTAGCGCTCGGGTGGTGGCAAGGGCACGCCCGCGACCAGGTAGAGGTCGTCCGACCCGTACGCCCAGTGGGTGCCCCGGTCGGCGAGTGCGCGCTCGGCGAACCGGTCCACCACGGCGAGCGCGGCGCGACACTCGAAGGGTGTCGGCCCCCGCACCAGGTGGAGCTTGCTGAACTCCGTGAGTCCGACCGGCACCACCGAAACCGACAGTATGGGGTTCCCCAGTTCGAACAGGTCTTCCATGCTCTGCGTCAGGGTCGGGCCGTCGTTGAGGCCGGGCTGGAGCACGATTTGTGTGTGAAACTCGATGCCGTGGGCTCCGAAGCTCTCGAGCTGAGGCAGTATGGCGGGTGCTCTCGGATTCCTGAGGAGCCTGCGACGCACTATCGGATCGGTTGCGTGCACCGATACATACAAGGGGCTGAGGCGGTACTCGATGATTCGATCTACGTCCCGCTGCTTGAGGTTCGTGAGTGTCGCGAAGTTGCCGTACCGGAATGACAGCCGGTAGTCGTCGTCCCTGATGTAGAGCACCTGCCGCAGGCCCTGCGGCAGCCCGTCAACGAAGCAGAAGTCGCACCGATTTGCACAACGCCGAACGTGTGGTGGCTCAAGCTCGATTCCCATGGGGAACCCCTCGGGTCTCTCGACATGGAACTCGATGAGCTGTCCTTCCGGATCCCTGGCGAGCAGCATGAAATGCTCCTCGGCCGACAGGAATTCCCAATCGAGGAAGTCGGCGAGCGTTCTTCCGTCAACCGACAGGAGCTCGTAGCCGGGACCAAGCCCAAGATCGGCTCCAACTGAGTGGGGAGCGACGGACTGAACGCGGACCATGGTTTGCGTCTGGTGTTGTGAGACGGAAAAGTAAGTGGCTCGGGAAGGTCGGCGAAGGCGTGAGAGTGGGAGACAGGGCGTCGGGTGCCCTGGTCTCCCCGAGTCTCACCGCCTGTTGTAGCGCCAGCCCGCGGCCCCTCCCTGAGCTACGCGTAGGGCGATCGAGTGCTGCTGGTTGGGCTGCAATGACGGAACTTCGACCGAGGCTGCGCCCAC
>JBHIEQ010000095.1:0-9040 GCA_046760725.1 Gemmatimonadales bacterium | reverse complement strand
CGTTGTTCCCACGCAGCCACGCGCATCCGCTTGCCGGTGATCGCGCCACAATCGGGAAAGCCGAAGCTCCACACGACCTGATCGTCCACCACATCATTAGCCACGAGAAGCGAGTCGCCCGGCTGAGTGACGGGCACCAAGAGCACAGCCAGGTCGCGGCCCCTGTCGTAATGTGCCACGAGCACGTCGCCCGCAGCCCGGCCACCGAACTCGACCTCGATACGGGTGGCGCCGCGGATTGCGCGGTAGGTTGTAAGTACAAGGCCCTGACCGCCCACGAACGCGCCCGAAGCACAGTTGGGTGCCACGCCGAACGGGAACCCTCGCACCCGCACCGCTAGGTTGCGTGCACGGTCACCCACGCCCGCAGCCATGACGGTATCGGGCAGCGCCGGCTGAACGGGAGTGGGCTGAGCCGGCGTGGGCTGAGCCGGCTGTGTGGGTCCCTGAACCAGCACCGGGATCGAGCGGGTGAGATTGCCGACGCGCAGCTCGATCAGCGCGAGGCCCGCCGAGACGCCGGTAAGGATCGCCAGCTCGGGGATCGCCTGATCCACCTCGACGGTAACGACCGACGGGTCGCTGCTGGACCAGCTGAACGTGACACCTGAAACCAGATTGCCCTGGCGGTCGAACGCGGATGCCAGCACTTCGGCCGTCTCGCCGACCCTGACCCGGATGTCCACGGGCTGGACTTGCACGTCGGCCACCTGGGCCTCGAGGGGTGCCGCAATCCCGGCCAGGAGTATCGCCGGGAGCGATAGGCTGACGCTTCGGGTAGCCCACCGTGCGAGGCGGGAGGCAACTGGGGCTTCAGGCATGGTGCGACCTTTCCGGTCAGTGCGAACTACCGCTCTCGTGGCGGTCATTAGGATGAGGGCGTAGGTGCAAACTTTGCGGTAACGTAGGTCACGCGCAAGGGTTGTAGCCGGTCACCCGCGGCCCGGGCGCCCCGTCCCCCCATCTCTACGGAATCCCGATCGCCCGGAGCACCGCTCCCAGAAGCCTGCTAGCGTCCATGCTCACCGATACGTAGGGATGGTTCCAGAAGAAGCGGTTGATCGCGCAGACCGATCCAGCCTGGAAAGCCTCCGTGCACTCCTCTCCCCGACCTACCACCGTTCGACGGCCCACGTGCACGCCGTAAGTCAGCTGAAACGAGATCTCCTCCCACTGCTGGCCGAACAGCATAGGGTTGGGTGTGAACCCCAGAAAGAAATCTCGCCCTGGCTCCTCGATGGAGGCTCCGACAAAGACCCTGAGCCGGCGGAAAAAGCCCCTCAGGAGCTTGTTGTCCCTAACGTAGGGCATGAGTATGGGAGTCTCGACGCCGAACATCGGCATTACCGTGGTCTGCTCCCGCGCGGTCACGATGCTGGTGTCAGTGTCCGATACGGCCAGCGTGTCATAGGTACGTCCGATCAAGACCCCGGCCAGTCCCAGCGTCACGCGCGGGCCCTCGCGCGCCACGGCCTCGAACATGCGATGGGGACGGCGTAGCGTGTCGCCGGTCGCGGGAACGCTAATCCCGTCGATCCATGCCCGGAGCTTCTGAACGCCCGTGGCGTCGGATAGCTGCCACCGCGTCTCCGCCTCGCACCACGCACTGCCGCCCCATTCTTCGTCGTCGTCGCCCTCCACCCAACGCGCGGGCGCAGCCTCGGGCGACGCGCTGCCCCCGCTGTACGCCTCGAACACCACCACCTGTTCCTCGCATTCGGCTGGAGTTACACCGACGATGCGCACGTGCAGGTAGTGTGGGAGATAGCCGCCGGTGAACCAGGTTTGGTTGTTGTTCCGCGCGTCCAGCCAAACCTCCTGAGCCGCGAAGGAGGGGGAGACCGCGACACAGATAACGAGAACGAGCGCGAGCCCACGCGTCGCGAGCCCCATGGGGCCTCCCCCTACCGCTGACCTCCCGCCCATTGCCCCCCTCGCCCGGTCTCGCCCGCCGTCGAGGGAGTCCTACTGCCCTCCACTGACTAGCTCGATCGCGATGGGCTGTCCTACTACCTCGATCTTCAGGACGCGTCGCGGGCTCTCGTGGCTCACGTACACGGTCAAGGGCTCGTCACCTGTGATGTCCAGCTTGACCGCCTGGAAGGTCCCGGCCGGCACCGTAATCTCTTCGGTGCCCGCGACCTTGACCGTGATCGGTTTCACGGTCCCCTCGGCCGCGTCGAACGAGTTGACCGTGATCGAGGCGCCTTCCTCCAAGGGGAGCGCGAAGACGAGTGCCTGTAGTGCCTCGGAGTCCAGCGTGCCGGACGCGACTGTCGTGTCCACCTCCGAGGCTGTAACTCCTGCCGGTCCGGGTTCCTGAGCGGTACCCGTTACACGACCCGCTTCGTAGGTCAAGTGTGTCTCCACTGACTGGCCCATCATCGATCCCGTCTCGTCCCGCGATTTCACTTCAAGTGTCGTCGCGTCGAGCAGGATCTTCCCGTCCTGCTGCATGCCCGCCATTGGGATCGAGAAGCTCTGGGTGACGACGATGTCGCCGCCTTCAGTCGTGATCTCGGTCACCATGGTCCCGACCGGATTGCCTTGCATGGTCACCTGGAAGGAGTCGATCCGTGCGGTGATCTGCGAGCGGTCGAGCTCGACCGCGACTGCCTCCGGCGTGAGGTCAGCCGGCGTGAGCGGATTGCCGTCCACGTCGATGATGGAAACCGCCGCGATCGCCGCGAGGCCGTCGTATATGGCCTTGCCGTCGCCCACGACGACGATCGCCAGCGAGTCGCTTTTGATCACTTCCCTGGCTGCCGCCATCGCCTGGTCTGCCGAGACCGCGGCCAGCTTCTCGCGGTAAGTCTGGAGGTAGTCGTCCGGCAGCCCGAGGAGCTTCACGTTCGCCACCTGGCCCGCGATCTGCTGCGGAGTCTCGATCGAGAGCGGGAACGAGCCGATGAGATAGCCTTTGGCGGCGGTTAGCTCGGAGTCGGCCACGGCCTCGGTGCGGATGCGCTCGAGCTGATGCAAGAGCTCCGTGAGCGCGGAATCCGTGACCTCGTTTCTCACCTCGGTGTTGGCCCGAAAATAGCCGATGTCCTTACGCCGCGATATGCCCGAGTACGCACCGTAGGTCCAGCTCTTCTGCTCCCTCAAGATCATGAACAGCCGCGCATCGGTGCCCCCACCCAGGATCTTGTTGGCGACTGTGGCGGGATAGTAGGTGTCGGCTCCCGCGCGGAGCGCGAGGTTCCCCACACGAATGTTGGACTGAGCCGAGCCCGGTCGGTGGACGAGGAGAATCCGCGTCTCTTCGCCCTTGGGGGGCGCGGGATAGCCCGCCGCGGGTGGGGCGCCCGTCCACGAGGAGAGATAGCGCTCCGCGAGCCGCTTGGCATCGTTCAGTGAGATGTCCCCGGATATTACCAGGAGACCGCCCTCCGGCTTGAGGTACGTCGCGGCGTAGCTTTGTACCGTCTCGCGTGTGATGCTCTCGACGGACTCCTCGGTGGCAGACCGTCCGTACGGGTGGTCACCGTAGAGCATCTTCATGAAGTAGCGCGACGCCAAAGCACCCGGACTGGACTTCTCGAGCTTCAGGCTCGACAGCGTGCGCGTGCGCTCCAGCTCCAACTCGTCTTCCGGGAAGGTCGCGTTCAGCAGCACGTCGCTCACGAGGTCGAACGCGAGATCCACGTGTTCCGTGAGGACGGTCGTGTATATGTTGAAGAAGTCGTCTCCCGCACTCGCGAACAGGCTCGCGCCCACGCCTTCGATCTCTTCGGCGATCTGCTCCGCGGTGCGGCGCTCAGTACCCTTCGTGAGAAGGGAGGCTGTGAGGCTCGCCACGCCTTCCAGGCTCTCCGGGTCGCTTCTCGAGCCCGCCAGCATGCTCAGGCGGACGCTCACGATGGGAAGCCTATGGTTCTCGACCACCAGGAGCGTGAGCCCGTTACTCAGCCTCGCTTCCTGGAACGGCGGAAATTCGAGCGGGCGGAGCTCCAGGGACGGAGGGGGTTCCGTGGGGAACTGTGGCAGTGCGACGCCGGATCCAGCTACGAGGAAGCCGAGCGACAGGGCGAGGCCCCTCATCGCCTCACAGCTAAGCCGTAATACCTCCCTCATCTCGCACCTCCCTCGACGTCTTCGTCGCTCGCCCCGGGCTTCTTGGGCACGACGATCAGAGTGAAGCTGTTTTCCGGCACCAGATACTTTTTCGCGACTCTAGCGATATCGTCCGCCGTCACCGCCATATACTTGGCGAGGTCCGTATTGATCTCGTCAACCGAGTCGTGGTAATGGGCGTAGTGCTGCAGCGAGTTCGAGAGCCCGATGCTCCGCTGGCGCCCGAATATCTGTCCCGCTCGGAAGCTATTCTTTACTTTCTCCATCTCCTCCTCGGTGATTCCCTCCTCGGCGATTTTCGCCACCTGTTCCCGCAGCTGCGCCACCAGCGTGTCCACGTCCACGCCCTGGTTCGCGATCGCAAGTGCAGTGAACAAGCTCGGTCCCCGCCGTCCGCCGGCGCCTGCGAACGCCTGGAGCGCTGCTTTCGACTCGCGAACGAGAGCGCGGTGAAGGCGGGAGCTTTCCCCGTCTCCCAGGATGCTTCCCAGCATCTGGAGTGCTCGGGCGTCCTCCTCGCGGTGGGCAGGAATGAGGTAGGCGATGCCGGCGGCGGGGAGATTCGCGTGCTCGTCCTCGAAGACCTTTGAGGTACCGAGACCGCCGTACTCCACCGTGCACTCGACCGGCGGCGGGTCAGCGCCTCTGGGGATGTCGCCGAAGTAGTCCTGGATGAGCTGTTTCGCCTCCGACGGCACGAAGTCTCCCACTACCACGAGGGTCGCATTGTTGGGCGCGTAGTAGAGGTCGAAGAACTCTTGAACGTCCTGTGTCCCCGCGGCGTTCAAATCGTCCATCGAGCCAATCACGGTGTGCGCGTATGGGAAGCAGGTGGCCGAGTCGTACGGCATGGTGAGGCCTTCGGTGAAGGCCTTGCCGTAAGGTTGGTTGTCAACTCGGAGCCTGCGTTCTTCCTTTACCGTCTCGCGCTGATTCTCGAAGTTCTCGTCGGTGATCGCCAGCGAGCGCATGCGATCCGCCTCGAGCCAGAGGCCCAGGTTCAGCCTGTTCGCAGGCAGGGTCTCGAAGTAGGCCGTACGATCTTCGTTGGTAGTCCCGTTCATGGAACCGCCAGCGCGCTCGATGAGCTGAAGGTGCTCGCCCTTGGCCACGTGTGCGGATCCTTGAAACATCATGTGCTCGAATAGGTGCGCGAAGCCCGAACGGCCGGGTCGTTCGTTGCGGCTCCCCACATTGTACCAGAGGTTGATGGCCACGACAGCAGCCGAATGGTTCTCCGAGAGGATCACCCTGAGACCGTTGTCGAGCCGGTACTCCTCGAACTGGTACTGTTCCTGCGCCCCGAGCGGGGCCGCGAGGAGCATGGCTATTACGGGTGGGACTCTGCGCAGCATGCTGGACCTCGGCGGTTCGTAGTTGGCAGTCTGCGGTTGGCGGTTTGCGGTCGGTGGTCGGCGGTTAGCGGTTGGCAGGGATTGCGCGGCCACCCCTAACCGCTGACTGCTAACTGCAAACTGCTAACCGCGAACGTACAACATTGCCTCCTGTACCGACCCCGTCAATCGCCGCTGTGCCGGTGAGGGATCAGACCCCGTTTCCTACTCTCTCTGAGCCGCTTGAGGTCCCGCTTGGCTGTTGAGGCTTTGTGGTGGAAGTACCCGAAGGGGACTACGGAGCCCCCGCCCACCAGAAGCGTCCCCACGAGCTTCTCGACCTCCGGGGCGCCGCTCGCCACGAGCCAGATGATCAGGATCTCGGCCGCGATTATGACGCCGCCGAAAGCGTCCCTGAGATGCGCCATGTCGCGGCGGTAGGTGTCCAGCCTGAGTTCCTCGTCGGTGGCGATCGCCCCGGCCGCCACAAGCGCGCCGTCCGACGCATACATCGCGCCGCAGTTCGTGCACACGTGGAGTTGGCCGGTGAAGAGACTCTTGAAGCCGCGCCACCAGTGCTTCGTCCACCGGAGGCGCTTGATGGGGTTGCTCAGAACCTCGAGTTCGTGGCCGCAGCGGGAGCAGGATCGTACGCTGTGCGCCGTGTGCTGAGCGCTGTCTCCGGCCACCGGTCACCACCTGCCCGCAGCATGCAGCGTGCAGCGCACTGCATACTGCGCACCTGGTTCACCCAATCGCACGATCCCGAAACAGCTCCAGCAGCCGCATTGCTACCGGCCCCGGCTTCCCACGTCCAACTGTCCTTCCGTTCATCTCGACTATCGGCATCACCTCGAACGTCGTCCCGGCCACGAACAACTCTTCGGCCCGGGCCAGCTCGCTGTCGAAGACGGGAGACTCCTCGAAGGGAATGTCATGCTCGCGGCACAGCTCGAGCAGCGTCTGGCGTGTGATGGAGGGAAGGATGTAGTTGGTCTTGGGAGCGGTTCTCACCACTCCGTCCACGACCGCGAAGAAGCTCGTGTGCGTCCCCTCGAGTGCCACCGAGTCGCGCACGAGGACCGCCTCTTGGGCGCCTGCGTCTCTCGCCTCCTGAGCGGCGAGGCAGTTGGGCAGGAGCGAGACGGACTTGATGTCGCACCTGGCCCACCTGAGGTCGGGCCGCGTGATCGCTGCGATCCCCTCTGCCGGGTCGGCCTTGCTGGAGAACGGTCCGGCGTCCAGGTACACTGTCGGCTCGACCGGCTCAGGCGGGAAGGCGTGGATCCTGGGTGCCGCGCCGCGCGTCACCTGGACGTACACGGTGGCATCGGCCCCGCTCAGGCCGTTTCGCTCGAGCAGCTCGTAGGAGACGGTCTCGAGTCCCGGAGCGTCCACGCCCTCGATCCTGAGCGCCGCGAGTCCGTTGGCGAGTCGCTCGAGGTGGGGACCGGCCGCGAAGAAGCGGCCGCGGTAGGCGCGGATCACCTCATAAACGCCGTCCGCAAACAGAAACCCCCGGTCGTCGGGGGAAAGGTGCGCATCTTTCTTGTCGAGGAATTCGCCGTTCAGATAAACCGTCTGGCCCATCGTCACATCCAGTTCTTCTTCCCGCGCTTGAAGGGGGTGTCGCGCGGGTCGTGGTCCTTGATAAATGCTCGATACCGCTCGCGAAGTCGAATATAACGCGCGTGGTCGGTGCGCAGTCTCTGGTGTGGAGCCTCGACCAGAAACCGCTCCACCTTCCAGACGTTTCGCTGGGAGAGGCGCCAGTCGTAGGGGTCGAGCTCGCTGAGATCCACCAGCGCGAAGCCGGTGATACGGCCCGTGAGATCGATATAGGGATCGTAGTAGCTCCGCGCGAGTCGCTCGAGCGTGCGGAACACCGGCTTCCTTCCCCAGAGTCCCACGTCACGCGAGCCGGCGACCGCTCCCCAGCGCCCTCCACGTCGGAACGCGAACACCACGTGGTCCAGCCTGTCCCGCGACTCGAGATCCAACAGGAGGGGAGGGAATCCGTGTTGCTCGAGGATCACCGCAGCGGCGAGCGCCGCTTCCAGACAGTGTGCAGCATGGTGCCGCACGACACCACGGAAGGAGCGTAGCGTGGGACCGTCGCGCTCCCAGTTGTAGGGTAGCGCCTTGAGCCACCGCTGCACTGCCTCCGGTGTGCGGTGGCGGGTCACTACGCGGCGCTCGGCCGATGTGAGCCGAGCCGTGATACTCACCGCTTGCGAAGTCTGATGAATCTAGGAGGACTCTTCAGTCAGAGAGCGGCACGCCTGGGCGATTCAGGACCCCGCATCGTCGCCGTGTTGGGAGGAGGCACCGGGAAGAGACCGGAGAATCCGAGGGTGTAGTGTCCGGAGGTAGGCGTGGGGTCCACCACTAGGAGCGGTTGGCTCAGATCCAGCGACTCCACGTTCCATGTGGTGATCACGAAGTCCATGTCGCCGTCATCTCCGCCCAGATCGGCGAAGCTCGCCGACAGACCCGCGAACTCGGCACAAATTCCCGGGCGGAACCACGAGCGAATCTCAGGGATCAGGTCCTGGTCGATATACCTTGCGACGTACGCGGAATCGAAGAGATCGAGCGCCATCACGTACTCGACACCTGTGCCGCTCGAGCCGAGGACGCCGGTGAAGAGCAGATCCTTGGCAGAGGTGAATCCGGTCGTGGAGTCCTGATCGATATCGAACTCAATGAAGGCGAGAAGGTTTTCGACCGCGGTAGTGTCGAACTGCCGCGGCGTCGTGAATTCGAGAACCACCGTGAGAAGCTCGCCAAACGTGCCGAAGCGCGCCTCCACGAGGTCCGACGGTGAGACCACGGACGTGCCCGTGGTCCAGAGATAATCCAGCGTGGAGTCGGCGATCACGAGCTCCGCGGCTCCCGAAAGCTCCGTCACGAAACAGGCCTGCTCGGTCGAGGCAATCCTGTTCCCGGCCACGTCGCGGATGCCGTCCATGAGAAGCTCGTAAACGCTGTTCGTGCGGAGTGCTCCGGGCGGTGTGAAGGTGAGCGTCAGTGAATCGGCCGAGAGCGTAGCGAGACCTTTCAAGCTCTGTCCCGGCGTCACGAGTCGGATGTTCTCCGTGGCCGGGTCGATTCGCACGGGCTCGCTGAACCGGACCTCTATGGTGGTGCCGGTGGAGACGCCGTCGGACGCGCGCGCGGGCGTCATCGACGCGATCGTGGGGGAAGTGCCGTCATGCGTGACTGTGGCGATCGCGGGCTCGCTCACGTTGCCCTGCGCGTCTTGCGCCGTGATGGTGAGCGTGTTGACCGAGTTGGCGACCAGGGTCACGCTCAGACTGAAGTCGCCCGCGGGGCCGGCCGTATCCACCGCCGCGGATGCACCCCCCGAGACCGTGACCAGGATCGTGGTCTCCTTGAGCGGCGTGCGCGTCACGATGCCGCTCACGGTGAGGTCAATCGTGGTAGCGAACTCGGGGACCTGATTGAGCGTGACTATGAGGGTGGCTTGCTGGTCGGCGCAGCCCTCAAGGAAAGCCGTAGCAGCGAGTACGGTCAGCCCGAGCGCGGCGCGGCGTACGAGCTGCCCCTCCCCGAGAGAATAATGCGTTCGCCTCAGAAGAACATCCAAGCCACACCTCTCATCTCGC
>JBHIEQ010000094.1:0-9079 GCA_046760725.1 Gemmatimonadales bacterium | reverse complement strand
CCGCCACCCTCCACAGGGTGGCCACCACGTTCGGGGCACCGGCATAGAGGAAGGCGCGAGCCAATGTGGCGTAGTCCTCTCCCGCCGCGAATCCCGTCGACCAGGCAGCGCCGAGTCCCGTCTCGCAACCCGACAGAAAGACAAGCGTGCTCCTGATCGAAAGACCCAGCACCTCGTGTAGTTCGAGACGTCCGTCGTTGGCGGACTTCCCCGCTCCGCTCCGTACCATCTCGACTCTCGAGAACATCGGACTCACCAAGTTCATCACCCCGTGCGAGGCGACGTGCACAATGCCATCACCCTCCAGGGATTCGCGGAGCCTAGACTCGGTCGCCGCACTCCCCACATGCAGCCGGGCCCGCCCTAGAATCCGCTGGACCGTGCGTGCCTCCACCTCAGTGGCAGGCAGGTCGTCGGGCAGCGGAGCGAACACGGCCGCGGCCGACTGAGCCCGGGCGTCTAGACTCACCCGGGGACCCCCTCGCCCTCCCCGTCCTGCCCGTCCCCCCCGCTCCCCACGCACCCCCCGCAGGACCGGTAGCGCCCCGGCGGACGGGAGATAGAGCAGGGCGTAGTCCTGCACTAGATACCGGCCGGTCCCCCGGTCTCGCAAAGAGGCGAACGGGAGATAGGTGAGCACGCCCTGCGGAACGATGATGAGGCGGCGTACATCGTCCAGAGCGTCGGCACGCGCAAGCCGGGCGATCAACACGTCATGCAGACCGGTCAGGGCAGCGTACGCTTGCTCGACCGACCTGCCGCCTTGCGCTACCAGCCCCCGAACCAGGCGCACACGACTCGCCAGACTCCGTGCCGTCGCCGATGTGGTGAAGGCCGAAACGCCCTCTCGTCTCACAACGAACGTCAGCAGCTCATCCCGTCCAACCAGGTAGGCCACGATCGCCTCATCCGGTGACATGGCCAAGCGGACCGCTGCGGCGTCGGCCGGCCGCATCCCGAGTAGTTCTGCGTTCGGTGCGGACCGCTCGGCCACGTTGATCAAGAGCAGCTCGTACTCCCGGCGCGCCTCCGACAGCCTCTCCGCGAGCTGCCGCACCGCATCGACGTCACCGTATTCCTCATACTCCACGATCTTTGTACTTAGCCCGTCGATGCGGCGCAGCAGCTCGTCGCCCTCAGCCAGGGCCCCGAGTGCGCGTGGCTGTCCTCCAGCGACCGCGAGGTGCTCGGCAAGGGCGCGCCCGCGGGCGGCGTCGGCGACCTCGAACGCGTCTTCCGTGCGACCGGCCTCGAGTAGCATGTCTACTAGATCGAAGTAGGCGCTCCCTTTGTCCGCCACGTAGGTGGTGCGGAGCACCTCAGATCCGAAGTTGCCACGCAGCATCTCCACTGTGGCCACGGCATTTCGCCCGGCCTCGACCGCCTGCCGAAGATCACCGAGTCGGCGGTGCGCCCTGGCACGGAGGGCGTGGACTTCCCAAAGGACGCGGGGGCCCGACAAGTCGAGATCCTCTGCCGCCCGATCGAGCAAGCGCAGAACCTCCACAGCGTGACCGCGTTCGTCGGCGATTCTCGCCCGAGCGAGCGCGACTCCGACACGCGCGCTGCGGACATCGAGAGCATCCGCAATGACGCGTGCTTCGTCGAGGGAGCGGTCGGCCAATTCCGGCGCGCCCGAGGCGTGCTCTATTTCGGCAAGTACAACGAGATCGGCTAGCTCCCTGAACCTCGCCCCGATCGAGCGGTGGATCTCGAGGGCCTCGGTCGCGTACCGGACGGCAAGATCCGGATTGCCCAGCGCGGCATGGACCGCGGCTGCGCTGAGCAGGTCCGCACCGGCTTCATCGACGAGACCGATTTCCGTGTTGACCGCTCTGGCCTGGTCATACAGGCGCAACGCACGCCGCAGGTCGCCCGCCTCCTGATACAGCCCAGCCAGCGATTCGAGGTTCGCCGCTTCTTCTCGACGGAGCTGGTGCTCCCTCGCGAGATGAAGTGCCGTGTCAAGCACGGCAAATGCCATGCTTGGCTCACCCAGATCCGCATATGCCCTCGCCAGTTGGCCCAGAGCGGCCTCTTCCCCGGTGCGGTCGTCTGTTGACCGGTAGAGCTGCCGCGCCTCCTCCAGCCAACCGATGGCGGCGCGCGGATCACCGCTCCAGCCTTCCAGCATCCCGAGATTGGTGAGGGCGTTTGCTTCGGTCGCCACGTCCCCGAGCTCCCGTCCCGCTCTGCGGGCCGCTAGGAACCCGTCGCGCGCCTTGGAGAACTCTCCGAAGTCCACGTGTATCAGGGCGAGGTTCGCCCGCGCCTTTGCGACGTACTCGGGATCGCTCACCGCCCGTGCAGCCTCGGCGGTTCGCCCGAACAGCTCTGCGGCCTCCGTGAGACGCCCCTCGTACCAGGCCAACAGACCCAGCGCGTTGTACGACCGCGCCAGCATAGTGTCGAGCCGCAACTGCCGCTTGAGCTGGAGCGCACTCTCCCCACGCATCCGGGCGTCGGAATAGTCGCCCATGCGCCAAGCCGCGAGTCCCAGATCCGTGAGCAGCCGGGCTTCCGTCGCCGCATCCCGATCGGCGCGCGCGTACTCCAGCGCCCGCAGCCACGCTTCCCGCGCGCTATGGTACTCGCTCTGCGCGTACGCAGCGCGACCCTCGGCTACGAGCGAGTCGAGTGATGCGGCGCGCTGCGATTCGCCGGCAGTCGGTGGCGCGTCGCGGGCCCGGGAGCAGCTCCCCACCGTCGACAACAGCAGCATGAGCGCCAGTGCGCCGGCGCGGTCAGACGTCAACGCTCGGTTCGAAACTCCCTTACCCCCGTTGTCGCCGACCTGCCATCAGGCAGCAGAGCGTCGACGTACCAGAAGTACACAGCATCACGCGCCGGGGCGACGTCGTCCGGTAGGACAGCGATCGTGTCGACTGTAACCACCGTCCAAAGCTCCTCACCGGTTTCCTCGGTGACCGTCAGGCGATAGCTCGCATCGTCCCCGAGCGGTCGCCAGATGAACACGAGCGAATCGCGGCCCACGGGGGCGTCACCACTCGGCGCAACGGTCTCGAAGCGTTCGATCCCCTCGCCTGCTTCTACTACTCCCGGCCCGCGCACAACGTCATCTCCCACTATCCCCGCCTCTCGCGGCTGACCGAGCATGAGAACGGCCACCGCTGCGGCAGCGGCAGCCGGCCCAATCACATACCAGACCCGGCGGCCCGAACCCCTCCTGAGCGCCCGGGCGACGTCCACCACCTCCGCCCTGCAGGCGTCACAGTCGGCAAGATGGTTTTCCACATCTCGCCGTCGCGCCCCGTCAAGTGTGCGGTCGAGATATGCGGCCACGACCGCGGCGCTCAGATGGCCATTGGCGATGTCGTTGCCAGCGTGCATACTCACTTCCTGAAAGATCGGTCTTGCCGCCAACTATGTGAAACGGATCAACCCACAATTCTTGCAGCGTCGTCGTGAGCCGAATGTCTCCCGGAAATTTCGTCAAGCGGTTTCGGCAGGTCGTCACGGCAGTGATTCATCGATTCCTCTCCGCCCGAGCGCCCTGCGCAGGGTGCCAAACAGAGCCTTGAGCCGACGGTACACGTGGAACTGTGTGGGATAGTCCATGACCTCGGCGATCTCTCTGGCCGAGAGGCTGTCTTCGAACCGCAGTGTGAGCAGCAACCGGTCGCGTGGAACGAGATCGCGGAGTGCCGCCTCGAGCGCACTCCGAAGCTCGAGGGCGCGCAGCTCGGTTTCAGGATTGTCGGCAGAGGAACTGCCGACGTTACTCAGGTCGATCTGCCGGACGACGAGGTCCGCCAGACGGCGCCGCGTCGCAAATGCATCATGCTCCGGCGTATCCGCACTGACCGCAGCGCGGACGCGCCCGTAGCGCCTGCGGTAATGATCCAGACAGAGACGGCGAACCACTACGGCCAACCATGTAGAGAACTTGCTGGAACCGTCAGGGACGTAAGATCGCAGGCGACGAAAGTCGTCCTGGCGGAGCTGCTCCAGGCAGTAGGTGTAGCGGTCCATCACCGCGTCATAATCGCGGCCGAGGGAGCGGGCTACGTGGAGCATCAAGCGGCTATGTGTATCCACAAACGCCGCCCATGCTTGCTCGCGCGACGCCGTGTCACGGGTGCCGAGCAGCGTGGCAAGCTCCTTGGGCAGCGCTTCGATGGCGCCGTCGGATGCGCTGTCGCCCACTGGCAGGCCCTCGCTGTGCGAGGCAGGGCCGCCTCGTCGAGTCGAACGTATTTCCGGTATGTCGGGCCTGCAACCGGGCAGAGCAGCGCCCTTCACCGCGTCCCGGCCGCGCAGGGCGAGGCGGTGCCCCGCTCCGGCCTTCCCCACCGGGCGATGAGAGGCGATGATACCAACGTGGAGCCCATCGCCCAACATCGCCCTGCACCGCCTCACGTCGCCGCTTGTTGATGACCACCGCCGGCAGCCACACCGACTTCCGCCCGGCCTACGCCTACCTATCGAGGGCGGAGCTCCGCCAGCGCGTGGATCGCGCGCTCGCCGCCCTCGCGGACTGCCGCGCGTGCCCGCGGGACTGCGGCGTGAACCGGTTGGAAGACAAGTGGGCCGCCTGCAAGACCGGCCGCTATGCGGTGGTGAGCAGCGCTTTTCCACACTTAGGCGAGGAAGATCCCTTACGGGGATGGAACGGCTCGGGCACCATCTTCTTCTCCCACTGCAACCTGCGCTGCGTGTTCTGCCAGAACTACGACATCAGCCAGGGGGTCAAGCCGGGGCACGCGGTCCGCAGCTACCGTCCCGAGGAGATCGCGGCCATGATGCTGGCGCTCCAGCGCCAGGGCTGCCACAACATCAACTTCGTCACGCCCGAGCACGTGGTGCCGCAGGTAGTGGAAGCGGTGGCCATCGCGGTCGAGAGCGGCCTCAGCGTGCCGATCGTCTACAACACCTCTGCCTACGATTCGCTCGAGAGCCTGGAACTCATGGACGGCATCGTGGACATCTACATGCCTGACATGAAGTACTGGTCCCGCGAGCGGAGCCGCAAATACCTGATGGCGGAGAACTACCCCGATGCCGCTCGCGCCGCCATCAAGGAGATGCACCGCCAGGTGGGAGATCTCGTGATCGATGTCATGGGCATCGCGCAGCGGGGCGTTCTCTTGCGGCACCTGGTCATGCCCGCACAGCTGGACGAGACGCGCGCGATCCTGGAGTGGGTCGCCTCCGAGCTGGGCCCCAACACGTACTTAAACTTGATGGACCAGTACCGACCCGCCGGGAAAGTGAGAGGCGGCCGATTCCAGGAGATCAATCGGTCGCTCACGTCACGGGAGTACCACGAAGCGCGGGAGATCGCGCGAGAGGTGGGCCTCACCCGTTTGGACGAGCGTGTCGGGCACCCGTGGCTCGTCAACAAGCTCAGGTTCGTGTGAGGCGGCCCTGCTTCTCCCGCTGATTCGAAGGCTCCGTGACGAGCGCCGCGAGCTGGGCTGGAAGGGACTGCTCAAGAAGCGGGGGTGGAAGCTGGTCGCCGTAGTCGTGCTCTTCTACCTGGTACGCGATCTCTTGATCTATGTCTTGATCCCGCTGGCCATAGTGGCGAGACTGACACGCTAGACGGGCCCGCGGCGTTGCTCAACTCGCTTCAGTGAGAGTACGGCTGAGCGGCGGCTTCAGCCGTGATCCGCTCTATTCGGCCGCGGCTTTAGCCGCGAGATGCCGCTCTGGCCGCAGAATACCCGGCGACGACAGCCACCCCCAAGTATGGCAACGCCGCCACCCACCCCATCAGGATCAGCTTCCCCACCGCGAAAAGCGCGGCGTAAATGAACACGAGCCCCGCGAGCCACGCGATCACGTCGCACCAGCCCATGGGATCGACGGCGACTCCGCTCTTGCGGGCCACTGGCCCCCACCACGGCGCCCCCGGCCGAACGCGCTCATAAAACGCGACGAGCTTGGCCTCATCGGTGGGACTCGTGGCCAGTGTCACGAGCACCCAGCATACCGTGGATACGCCGGCCGTCATCATCAGCTGCGGGCCGAAGCCGATGCCGGGGATCGCGAAGTACAGACCCACATAGACGACCGCCGTTGACACCCACGCCGCGATCTCGCTCCACGCGTTCACCCGCCACCACCACCAGCGCATGATGTACACGCCACCTATTCCCACCGTCATCCCGAAGAAGAGCTCCCACGCCCCGCGGATGGACTGCATCAGGTACGCCGTGATCCCGCCGATCGCCATCAACCCGACGACCGCGAGGCGCGACACTCGTACGTAGTGCACCTCGCTCGCCGCGCGCTTCAAGAAAGGCCTGTAGTAATCGTTCACCACCAGCGACGCCCCCCAGTTGAGCAAAGTGTCGATCGTGCTCATGAAAGCCGCGACCAGGCTCGCGAGCATGAGTCCCAAGAGACCGACGGGCATGTACTCCACGATCATCATGGGATAGCCCAGCTCGCGGTCAGCCAGGTCCGGAAACACGACGAGCGAGATCAAACCCACGACGATCCAGGGCCATGGTCTCAGCACGTAGTGCGCAAAGCAAAACCACAACAGACCCCAGAAGCTGTGGCGCTCGTCTTTCGCCGCCAGCATTCGCTGCACCATGTACGCCGTACCGCCCGCGTCTCTCGTCGCCCACCAATTGACGCCCATGAGAGCGACGAACGTGACGAGCGGCAGCGAGATGTCGCTACCGTCGGGAACAAAGCCCAGATAACTCCCGCTCGCCGGGCCGAGCCGCTCGGCCAGCCCGAGCTTGAGTTGCGCGATCCCACCGATGTCGTTCACCGCGATGACCGCGAGCGCGATCGCCCCCGTCATGGCGATCAGGAACTGCACGAAGTCGGTCACCACCACGCCCCAAAACCCCGACAGCACCGTGTACGCCACAGCCACCACCAAAGACACGAGTATCCCGAACCAGCGCCCATCGATCAGTCCACTGATCCCGAGCCGCACGGTGATCGCGTCCAGATCGACCACCACCCCCATGATCTTCACCATCGCGAGGATCACCCACCCCATGATGATCGCATTCAAGACGGCACCTTCCCATACGGCACGGAACCCTCGCAGTGCCCGTGCCGGGCGGCCGGAGTAGCGGATCTCAACCAGCTCTACGTCCGTAATGACACCCGCCCGCCGCCACAGCCGCGCGAAGAAGAAGGTCACGAACACGTGGGCCGCGGCGAAGTTCCAGATGTACCAGTTGCCCGCGACACCGTGGTTGCCGACGAGACCGGTGACCGCGAGCGGCGTGTCCGCGGCGAACATGGTGGCGACGATCGAGGTACCCACGATCCACCAGGGGAGCTTGCGGCCCGACAAGAAATAGTCGGTCATCGTGCGTCCGGCCCGCCGGCGGAACACGACTCCCACTGCCAACGCGAAAGCCAGGTAGGCCGCGATTATGGCCCAATCGAGCGGTGCCATGGGGGCCAGGGTAGCACCGACGCCGAATCACGACAACACAAAGCGGGCGGAGGCCCGGACCTCCACCCGCCATCCTCGGCCCCAGGAGTCTAGAGGAACCTCGCTACGCCTTCTGCGCCGCTTCGGCCCGAGGCTGCTCCACGATCCGGAAGCGCTGCTCCAACTCGGCAAGGGTCTTCCGGAACGCGCTGTATTCCAGCTCCTGCATCGGCAGCATCGCCGGTCCCACGAATCCCTGCCGCCGCATCTCGTCTCCCTTTTGCTGCGCCTTGAGCCGCGCGTTGTCCCACACGGGATTACCGAACACATCGACGCCCTCAGACAACCTTCCTTCTCGTGTCACCGAATACGCCATGCAGGCGACCAGCGGTAAGCAGTAGGGGCCCGCGATGGCCGTGTTTATGGGCGCCGGCATGAGCGGCATGTGGTGACTCCCCCGGGCGTCACCCGCGACGAAATGCGCGGTATAGTAGGGGCTCACGATCTCCTCCGGCGCCGGGAAGATTCCTTGGGAGCGCACGATCGCCACGGGATCGTCCTTCCCCTTGTACTCGCCGGCGATCGTGTGCAGCCGGTCCGTAGAGACCGCGGCCACCTGCTGCTCGGGGTGTTTCCTGGAATAGATCGCCTTGATTCCGAAGCGGTTCTCGTCGCGCAGCAAAACGGCCAGGTCCAGGTGTTGCTCGGGAGCCTCCAACTCGATGATCCGGTCGGCACCCGCGTGCTCCATATCGATCACCGTAAACCTGAAACCCGGTTTCATCTGCGGCAGCATGAGTCCCGCGCAATAGAGCGGGCTCGTGAACACGGCCCACAACGGGTAGTTGAACGCTCCGGGACCGCACTTGTCGGCCGTGAAGACCATAAACGGCTCCGCACCGCGCTCCTTCGCCGTTTCATCGAAGGTGATCTCGGCGGCGCCGGGACCCGCACCGCGCACGTTCCCGGACGGCGCGTCCTTCAGGAGATCCTGTCCCGCACCGTAGAGCCCCTCCTCCTGTGCGATCTTGGTGGCCGCCAGGAAGACCTGCCACGCGAACTCATGTACTTCCGGTTGGTCGTTACCGTGACGATGGATCATCAGGAGACAAATGTCGTCACCGGTGTGCGTAACCTCTCCGTCAAGCAGCAGTCCCCGTTCCACCGCTCCCTCCAATTCCTTCTTCGCTGCCTGCATCATGCGACTCGAAGGCTGTGTATGGCCGCCGATGCTACCGACGTCGGCCTTGATAGCAGTGATCGTCAGCATTTCTCTTCCCCCCTTATGTTTCACCCATGCTGTACTCTATTCTACTGTCTCCGACGCGCCGTGCCACCCACCGGCTGGATCCGTTGAAACCGCGCGCCGGACGGTTACGTATTTTCCTGTAGCGCAATATGCTGCTGACACTTACGCTGCTGTTCCAGCTACAGATCCCCGCTCCCGTGGGCTACGTGAACGACTTCGCCGGGATCATCGACCCGACCTCGCGGCAGGCGATGCTCGCGGTCATAGACGAGGTGCGGCTCAAGTCGCGCGGCGAGATCGTGGTTGTGACCCTCAGTGACCTGGAGGGCCGCCCCCCGGCCGAGGTGGCGCGTGACATCGGGCGTGAGTGGCGTATCGGCGCAAGGGGGGGGCCGGGCGATCCGGCTCGCAACACGGGCACGTTGCTGCTCCTCAAGCCGGGCGAGCGGCCGGGGGCC